>CAMJMF010000001.1 GCA_946406925.1 uncultured Spirochaetales bacterium
GGCATCAAAAACGCGATTATCGTCGGCAAAGAGCTTAAAGAGAAGGGCTTTAACTTCGGCGTGCGCCTTGATTCGGGCGACATCAACTATCTTGCAAAAGAAGTGCGCAAGCGCCTGGACGAGGCGGGGCTTGAAAAAGCGTTTATAACTGTTTCAAACGAACTAAACGAAGAGATTATCGAAACGCTTGTCAGCCAGAATGCGCCGGTTGACAGCTGGGGCGTCGGCACACACATGGTAACAGGCGGAAGCGAAGCTTCGTTTACTGGCGTTTATAAGCTTGCGGCGCGCCAGAACGCAAGAAATCAGATGGTTGCCACAATGAAGATTTCTGACACCATAAAAAAGACCACAACACCGGGCATAAAGAATGTCTGGCGGCTTTTTGACGAAAAAGGCATGGCTTGTGTTGATATTCTTGCGCTTGAAAATGAAACTATTGAAGAAGGAAAAACTTCGCGGTTTTATCATCCGTCTGGCGATTTCAGGCAGTTTGACTTTAAGCCCGCCGCCGTAAGGCAGATGCTTGTACTGCACATGAAAAACGGAAGAAGGCTTCATAACTTAACGCCGGAATTTGCGCTTAAGAAGGCTAGGGCGGTTGCTTCTGCACAGCTTGAATATCTTGATGTGTCTTATAAGCGCATTTTGAACCCGCGCATTTATAAAGTTTCTATAACTGAAAATCTTAAATCGTTTAAGATGCTGTTAATAGACTCAAAGCAGGCTAATAGACTACCTTAAGGCATGTCTCAAACAGCGTCTTAAAAGGCGTTTCTTTTGCAAAGAAATTGTCTACAAGCGCTCTTTCAATTATCAAAAGCTTTGTGTCTTTTGAGACTGTAAAAACTGCGCCCTCAGATTCACGCTTAAATAGCGGAAGAAAGATATTCCGCGGCATATATTCAATTTTTTTGCCGTCTTTAAACGTACCGGTTATTGCGCCGTCAATTATAAATGCAAGTTTTTCAGGCGAACTGCCTTCAATATTGAGTGTCTCGCCCTGCTTAAAGCTGTCAATTTTCAAGTCTTTTTCGGTGAATTCCGGGGCTGTCGGTGAATTTCCGATTGTGAAATAAACTTCGTTGCCTTTCTCGTTGTAGTCAAGATGCTTAACCATGCGCTCGGTCATTTTAATGCCCATGCCGTGCAGATCAGGCTGAATGTCTTTTTCAAGCATTGCGCGCCAGTCAAAGCCTATGCCTTCGTCTTTTATGCAGAAGCTTGTGTCTTTTTCGCATGCATTATAGTCAATCGTAATTTTTTTGGAACTTATTTCCGGCTGGCGGTTTCTGTTCGAGATAAGCTCAAGAATGTCATGGCCAGATTCAAGCCAGCGCGATTTTTCGTCATAGGTTATTCCGCAGTTGCCGTGCTCAAGCGCGTTAAGAAGCATTTCCATCAGCGACGTCTGCAAGAGGAATTTGCCGTCCATGTCGATTCTGCCTGTGTTTGTAAGATAGGTCACAAGCAGGTCTGCGTAAATCACAATGTCAGCTGAATCGTTGTCGCAGACAAAAGTGCCCGCGCCGTTTATGCCAAGCCTGTATTGCAGAAGCTTATTATACAAAAACTGAAGATTCTGGTTGAAGATTTTGAAGTATCTTGTGCAGTTGCGTAAGAATTCCCTTTCGTTGATGCATAAAAGCAGGTTGGGGCAGAGTTCCATTTCTAGTGCCATGCGCTCGCCTTCGTCTGCAACAATTACAAGAATGTTCAAAAACTTTAAGGCTTCGTCTGTTTTCAGCTTGTTGTAAAAATCTTCGCAGCGCAAGTCAGCAGAGGTAAAATCAAGAATAACAAGTTCGCAGCTGTTATTCCTTATAAAAGAATCTATTTCAGATGAAGAAGAGAACAGCTTTATTTCAAAAGAGCCTTTCATGTCGTTGGACATTACATCAAGAGCGTGGTTTATTGCTTCTGTTGTTGATAAAACTGGTACTGTAATCATCAATCAGCTCCTTTATAAGGATATGTTAAATATTCCATGCGAACATTACGCAGCGCATTGAAAAGCCTCTGTTTTTCAGCATTATTGCCGTTTGTTAATGCCTCAAGCCGTTTCCGGGCTTCTTTCCTTCCTGAGTTGTCCTGATAAGAACATGTACACGTAGAAGAGATATAACCCTGCTGTGCCGCATGTTCCTGAATCATTGTAACCGGTGCCATGCATAACGGGCGTATAACCGTAACAGGATATTTGTTGTAAGCAAGCCTCGGCGGCATTGTTGAAAGCTGACCCTTGTTCAGCGCGTTCATGAGCAGGGTCTCAAGAATGTCGTCAAGATGATGCCCGAGAGCTATCTTGTTAAAGCCGTTTGCAATGGCATAGTTATTTAATTCTGTACGCCGCTGTGTTGAACACCACCAGCAGTTCATTTTTCTGTCTGGCTTCAGTCTGTCTAAAACCGAAATTGTCACAACTTTAAAGGGTATATCCCATTTACCGAACATTTCTACGAGCTCATTGTTAAAAGGCGGTGCAATTTCTGTTGCTACATTCAGCGCGGTAACAGAAAAGTTCTCACGTTTTTGTTTAAGCCGGTAAGCAAAATATTCTATTAACGCTGTTGAATCTTTGCCACCCGAAGCACCTATTAAAATGTTATCTCCTTCTTCGATAAGGCGGTAATCAAATACCGCGCGGTCTATAACACTAAAAAGTTTTGGTTGCGGCATACAAACAAGTATAACACGAGAAATTGTAAATGCGTAGTTTTTTGTGATTTTGTTTTGTAAATTAAGCGTAGTAAAATCTAAAAACTTAGATTATGCTTTTGTCGCCTTTTCTGAAAAGCAGAAGCCTTGCAAGGTTTAGGATTCCTATAACGATTAAGATTACAGAAATTGTGTCAGAAAAAACGTGGACAATTGTGCTTATATAGTTTTTCTTAAAAAGAATTGCACCAACACCAATAAGGATAATTCCAGCCGGAATAAGCAGTAAAAGGCGTTTTGCGCGTATCTCTTTTTCGCGGCGTTTTTCTTCAGAAGTTTCGTTTATTCCTGTGAAGAAATTTGCTACCCAATTGAAGATGCGTCTTATAAAGCTTGGGTTCTTAAGTTTTTCAAGTTCTGTGTAGCCTGCAATAAGCTCTTCCTGAGAAAAATCTGCGCGCTGGGTGTTTTCCTCAAGTTCCATTTCAAGAAGCGTAATCTTATCAGAAACCGAAACAACCTGCGCGTCAATTGTTGTCCAACCGAGAGCTTTTGCAGCTTCTAAGCGTCTGTGACCTGCAATAAGTTCGTAACGCTCGTTTATGGTGATAGGGTTAAGAAGCCCGTAAAGGCGCAGACTTTCTTTAAGAGAGTCTAAGTCTCCCATGTCTTTTCTAACGCGTTTCTTGATTTTGATATTATCAACATTAACAAGCATTACGGCTCCTCACGCTTTAACGGCGTTGTATGGTTGCATCAGACAGCGGATTTATGCCGAAGCAGAAACCCGCTTGTATCAAGCTTAGTCAAACAAAAAGTTTTCAGGCTGATCTGATTGTTCCTGTTCTTCAGGTTTATTCATACCGAACGGGTCAAAATCACTTTCCTGATTTGTGTCTGTTACTTCAGATTCATTCTGCTTTTCCTGCTCTTTTTCTGCGTTCTTCTTTTTTGAACCGAATGAGAACAAACTGCTCCAAGAGAATGAATCATTTTCTTCTTTCTGCTCTTCTTCAGAAGTATAATTATCATCAAGGAATGATAAGTCTACTTCAAGGGCAGAATCATCAAGTATGGCTGCCTGTGACATTACGCCTGACATATAGCGTTCGTTTTCAAGGCGTGTTTTTGCCAGAGTTTTTGCAGCTTCTCTGTTTTTGTGGTAGTCACAGACTGTTGTAGGCTGTGTGCCTTCAAGATAATACTTGGTTGTTGTGTGGTCGCCGCATTCTGCTGTAAGAAGCTTGCCCGAAACTGAACATACTGTAGCTTTTACAAGACCGGTCTGCGGGATCGGGAACTCTTTGTAAGGCATGTCCTCGTTGGCAATGCGCATAAAGTCACCCCATGCAGGACCGGCGAGTGTAGAACCAGTAAGCTCAAGGCCTAAAGACTGACCAGGCTGGTCAAAGCCGAACCAGAGTGCGGCTGTGTAATATGGTGTGTAGCCTACTGCCCATGCGTTAGTCCAGTTCTGCGTGGTACCGGTCTTACCTGCGGCAGGCATCTGATAGCGGTCGCCGTTTGAGTTTTTGTACTGAAGTTTTGCACCCCACTGAACACCGTAGGCAAGTGTACCCATGCGAACAGAGTTTGTCAGAATATCTGTCATGATATAAGCTGTCTGCGGTGAAATAACCTGAATGCCAGAGCCGAGCTTTTTCTGCTCAGAGCGGATTCTTGCTTCAGGATTTTCAAAAACCTTACCGTTTCTGTCTTCAACTGAACGGATTGCAAAAGGCGTTACAGCTTTTCCCTGATTTGCAAAAATAGCAAATGCGCGGGCAAGCTCAATCGGTCTAATTGAACAGATGCCGAGAGCAGACGGATAAACGCGGTCAAAATGGCGTGCGTTAAGCTCTTCTTTTGGAATGCCGAGAAGTGCCGAAGCACGTTCAAATGCAGCGTCAAAGCCTACGCCGTCAAAAATCTTGAGCGACGGAATGTTCATAGACTTAGCGAGTGCGTACCAAAGCTGAACAGTTCCGAGCCATTCGCCTTTAAAGTTATTCGGAATATATGGAATATTGTCTTCATTATAGAAGATAACAGGCGAGTCATCTATTTGGGTTGTTGCTGTAAATTTCTTTGAGTCAATTGCAGCTGAATAATAGAGCGGCTTGAAAGTACTACCAGGCTGAACAAGTGCCTGTGTTGCGCGGATAAACTGGTTTTCTGCGTCGAATTTGCTGCCGCCAACAAGCGCAGTGATGTAGCCTGTCTCGTTTTCAAGCGAGATAAATGCGCCTTCAATGGTTGTCTTGCTTGAATCCTGCTTCTGCTTTGCGTTAGTTCTGTTGATAACTTCGGTTTTAAGGCTGTCAATGCCGCAAATCAAAGAGAAAATGTCAAGAATAGGGTTTATCTGATCTTCGTATGTGCTGCGTGTTACAAGCTCTGTTCTTTCCTGACCAACCTTGAGTTTTGGAATATCAAAAAGCAGCGAGAGCATTTCTACCATAGGAATATAGGTTGAGACTGCGTCAGAACTGCGCGAACCGCTTGACTTGCGGTAAGTGTTGTTCGCATATTCAAGCGTTCTTGACATAATATCCTGAGCGGCAAGCTGATGCTTTAGGTTCATTGTTGTGTTGACTGTAAAGCCGCCTGTGTAGATGTCTGCTTTTCCGTAGATAAGCGAATTCAATTCGCGCAGAACGTATTCACTGAACCAAGGTGCTTTGTCTTCACGCATAAAGAATGCAGAAGTGCCTGTTCGTGTATAGTCGAATGTTGCCCAATAATCATCAAATGAATCTGTAGCTTCTTCTTTTGTAAGATAGCCGAGCGACACCATCTCGTCGAGGACGTATTTCTGTCTGTCCTGTGCAATTGAAGGGTGCTCAAACGGGTTGTAAGCTGCCGGGTTTGAAAGCTGAATAACGAGCACCGCGGCTTCTGCCGGTGTAATTTCTGAAGCCGGATGACCGAAGTAATATTTTGATGCAGCGTTTACACCATAAGTTCCGCCGCCGAGGTAAATCTTGTTAAGATAAAGTTCAAGAATATCGTTCTTTGAATAGCGGCGCTCCATCTGGATTGCCCACCAAAGCTCTTTAATTTTTCGCTTAATTGAATATTCTGAGCGGTCGCAGTAAAGTGTACCGGCAATCTGCTGTGTCAGTGTTGAACCGCCGCCCGAATCTTTGCCTGTAAGCTGACCGAGAACGGCGCGTACAAGTGCTTTTACGCTGTAGCCGCTGTGTCTGTAGAAGGTGCGGTCTTCGCGTGTAAGCAGCGCGTTGAGCATGTGCTGCGGCAATTTATCAATTGTAATCAGCTCGCGTTTTTCATCTGAAGAAAATTCGGTGATAAGCTCGCCGTTTATGTCCAGAAGCCTTGTAGGCAGTGCGGTTGTGAATTCGGAAAAGTTTTCAATATTTTTTGTATTAACAGTATTTGCAAGCAGCAGTCCGAGTGCAATGCCAAAGACCCCCGCGCAAAAAAACATCAGAAGAGAAAATAAAATAAAGCTTTGCTTAAATTTACGCATGATACTCTATGTTATTAAAGGTCAAGACTTTAGTCAATCTATTTAGAGGAATAAATCTACATTATTATGGAAGATTGTACATTCGCCGTCGGTTTTGCGCTACACAAGCTGTCTGTTTTTGTTCCACAAAAACAGACACTTTTCGCCGATTGGTCTCTAGTTGTAGATTAAGCTGTTGCGAAAAGAGTTTCGCCGATTGAACTTTATTCGTAGATTGAACTGTTGCGAAAAGCAAGCTGCCGGTTTTTGTGTAAACAAAAAGCGGCGTTTTTCGCCGAATGAGCTTTTTCGTAGATTAGGCTGTTGCGAAAAAAAAAAGGCCGGTTACGCACCGGCCATGCCCATCAGGCAGTCGGACAAACAATGGGTGGGAGGGGATTTGTTTGTCCGACAAATTTATTATCGGCTGAAGTGCCAAATTCCTTTACCATTGTTTTTTTTCACATTGCCATTACTTAGTCATTGTTCAAAGTTAGAGAGTAGTGAACTTTCCGCGTTTGAATATCACTAAAAAAATACATAACTAAGTATTGACATACTGGAGATTTGTAATATATTTATTGTATTATTTATTTTTGTTTGATATTCCGAGGAAATGCTTTGAAAAAGGCTTCATTATATTTTTTATGTCTTATCCTGATTATTGCTGTTGCTGTTTCTTGCGGTGGTGGCGGAGGAGGCGGCGGTGGTGGAGCCATTGCATTGAACCATGGACTCCATAACGGCGGTGATGCCGGCGGCTGGGGTAATGGAAACCATACTGGTAACGGTTTTGGCGGCAACGGCGGCATTGGTTCAGGCGATGATGGTGAAATAGTAATCACCGGCAGCACGCCGCTCAATGTAACAAAATATGTCTATAACGGCACAGAATATTCAGATGTAACAGCACTTACAACAGCACTTAGGGCATCTGGTGAGCTGCCTGATTCATTTAATATTGATTTTTACGTTGACAGCGAAACAACGCCCAGAACGGCGCGCGTAACTGCAAACGGCCAAGCAAATAACGGAAACGACATTTTTATTGAGCACCAGTATAAGGCCGTTTTTCCGGCTTCAGATGGCAGCGGCGGAATTGAAGAAGTCTTATTTTATAAAAGAGACGGAATTAAACTGCCGGGCGACCCGGCCGGAACAGTAGAGAACGGCTTTACTTTTGAAACAAACTGGAACATAGACGGCTCGCATTATCCATGCGGAAGTACGATAGGCGTTGCAACTTCCGGCGACGTGGATTTTTCAACTGCAACACAGGAAATTGCGTCTTACGGTTTCAAAGAAGATAACGGCGACTACATTTTGGGCTTTAGGAGCTCGCCGGCACCAACCGGTGATATTGCAATTCATACAAACAAGGTCATAAAACAAGTTGATCTGACTTCAGGCAGTTCTATGAATCTTGATTTTACTGGTGTAACTTTCAAAAACAACGTGATAGATTCTTCTTCTTTTACAGGAACACGCTCAAATCTTGCAGGCATAACACTGCCCTCTGGACTGACAGCTATTGGGGATTATACATTTTTGACTGGATATAGCAACTTAGAAACTGTTGTTATACCTGGCAGTGTTACGTCAATAGGCGACCTCGCTTTTAAAAGCTGCAGTGCTCTTGAAAACATTACTATTTTAGGTTCAGGACTGCAGACGATAGGTGATAGCGCATTTTACAGCTGTTCATCTTTGCAGGCTTTTGAAATGCCGAACAGCGTTACAACTCTTGGCGAAAATGCGTTCTACGGCTGTTCAGATTTGGCTACGCTTACTCTAAGCAATCACCTGACAGAAATTCCCAATAATGCATTTTATGGCTGCAGTAATCTAGATTCAACCCTTGATATTCCAGCCAGTGTTACCGCAATAGGAAATTCTGCTTTTCAAGATTGCTCATCTATTGACGCTCTTACATTACACACTGGTTTGACGGCAATAGGTGATAATGCTTTTCAAGGTTGTTCAGACTTGGATGCAGTTTCTATACCGAACGGTGTTACAACAATAGGCACTGCAGCATTTCTATTATGCTCTGATTTGGCACAAATATCTATTCCGCCATCTGTAAACAGCATTGGCAACAGTGCTTTCAATAGTGTAAAAACTGATTGTGTATTGACTATTAATAATAATGGCACTCCAATCACATTAGGTGGTCCACTGGCACTGCCAAATTCAAATTTCAGTGTGAGTCTTACAGGTTCATCAATTCCTATGCAAGCTGGTGGTACAGCGTCTATATTTGATAGTAATACAAATTTAACAGAGGTTACATTAGCAGATAGTGTATCAGCAATTCCTGCTAATGCTTTTAATGGTTGTTCGGATCTTGCAGAAATAACAATATCTTCAAATATTGATTCAATAGGTGCTGGTGCCTTTAATGGTATAGCATCTGGTATTACAATTACTTTTGAAAGTAATCAAAATATATCGCCATGTAATCTGCCGACAACACCTTTTAATGTTGTATTATTATCTGGTGTTCCAACAAATAACGCCGAATCAATATTCGAAAGTGTGCAATCATTACAATCTGTTGTATTTAAAGGCGGTCAGCTTGCTGTTAATATGGCATTTTCCGGTTGTGATAATTTAACGACAGTTACTTTTAATTCTTATCCGTCAGCAATTGCTATCAATATATTCCCTGATGATGTTCACGGCATAATTTTTGATCCGTATCCCAACATCATGGACAATGTTGCGAATGTAAGCAGGTTATTAACTCCCGGCAGAGATTTTTCATCATCAGGTCATCCGTTGACAGTTACGTTCAAAAATAATTCTACAACAACTATGACCATACAGTCAGGTGCTTTTGATTTTACTGGCGCAGAGAATATAACCTATAACTTTGAAGCTGCCCCAGATCATAATATGGTTTATAAAGACGTAGACTGTTTCAAGACAGGTGCAACCGCACACTATAATGGAACAACTTATCATTGGAACGCCACTTCTAAATCTTGGCAGCCGTAAGAAAGGCATTTAGGGCAGATTGCTTCGCTTCGGCTCGCAATTGACGCTCGCGCTGTGCACCGTCTTTTACGCCTTAATTTACTCTGAAAAACAAAAGCAAATATATTGACATTCTAGAGATATATACTATATTTTTTTATAAATATATTTTTATTGCATATCTCGAGGAAAAGCTTTGAAAAAGGCTTCATTATATTTTATATGTCTTATATCAATTATTGCTGTTGCTGTTTCTTGCGGCGGCGGCGGTGGTGGAGGCGGCGGTGCCGTTGCATTTAAGCAGAATTCCGGTTTCCATAATGGTGGAGACGCAGGCGGCTGGGGCACAGGCAACGCAACTGGCAACGGCTTTGGCGGTAACGGTGGAGGACTCGGCTCAAGTGGTGATTCAAACATCGTTATTACAGGCTCAACCCCACTTGAAGTAGGAACTTACACCTACAACGGCGCATCTTATGACAGCGTAGAAGCCCTTTATGCCGCACTGGCAGCAAGCACACTAGAAGACGTATTCTATGTTGATTTTCAGGTTGAAGGCGAGAGCTCGCCAAGAACAGCGCGGGTTACGGCAAACGGCAAATCAAATGACGGCAACGACATTCTTATAGAACACCAGTACAAGGCACTTTTTCCAGACGGAAACGGCGGCTCTGAAGAAGTTTTATTCTACAAGAGAGACGGAATTGAGCTGCCGGGCGGAAGTGGAACAGTAACTATAGACGACTTTGAGTTTGAAAAAGGCTGGCAGATTGACGGAAGCTTTGCCCCGGCTGGTTCAATAATAGGAGTTGCTTCTGGCGGAGACGTTGACCTGCAGAACCGTGCCGTGCTTAAAACCGCTGTATATGGCTATAAAGCAGATACAGGTGCTTCTGGCGGCTACATTCTTGGATTTAATTCAAGTGAACTGACAGCTGGCGACACTGTTACTGTAACCACTGATAGAAAAATAACAAAACTGAAACTGCCGTCAACCTCTATTGGCTTTCTTGATTTGTCTGGAGCAACTGATTTTAAGACAGTAAACCTTGAACCTGACAACGCTGGCAGCCTTCAAGAAATAAAACTGCCAAGTAATGCAGAAACAATCGCAATGTCTGCATTTTCTGGTTGTACTAATCTTAACAGCGTTACTTTGCCGTCTACTCTTACAAGTATTCAGACTGAGGCTTTTTTGGGCTGTTCCAATCTGCAGTCAATCACAATTCCTGCTGGAGTTACAAGTCTTGCTGATGATACTTTCAAAAATTGTTCTTCTTTATCGTCTGTTACTTTTGCCCCTGGTTCACAGTTGACAACAATTAACAAGCGTGTCTTTGAGGGTTGCTCTTCTCTGAGCACAATCACATTGCCGTCTACATTAACCTCAATAAGTGATGATGCTTTTAAGAATTGCTCTGGTCTTACTTCAATAAACATTCCTTCAAATGTCACTTCTATCGGTTCTGGTGCCTTCAATGGGGCAGGAGATATATTAGGTATGATGATTACATTTGAAGGCAACAAGAAATTCCAATCTGTTGCTTTGCCTGATAGGCTTTATAAAGTTACACTTGAAAACGGAGTTCCAACAAATTCAAGTAATGCTTCTATATTTCAAAATGATACTAACTTGATAGAGCTGACATTTCAAGGCGGTCAGCTTGGTGTTAATAATACATTCGCAGGTTGTATTGCCTTGGCAACGGTTACTTTTAACTCTTATCCGTCAGACGTTAGTTCAAGGTCAAATGTATTGCCTAATGAAACTAGCGAAATCATTTTTATGCCAGGTATGGTGCCTATTACTAATGTTTCGAGTGTAGGAAACTTATTCGCTTCTGGCAGAAATTTTTCATCTACTGGTTCACCATTGACTGTTACGTTTGAGAATGGTTCTTCTTCTATTAGAATAAATTCAAATGCTTTTAATTTTGATGGTGCAGAGAATATTATATATCAGTTTTCAACTGACCCACCAGATACTAATATGATTTATGACGATGGAACCTGTTTTAAATCTGTTCCAGTCCCCGCACATACTGGAGCTTATATTTGGACCAGCGAAAGCGTCGGAAGCAACGGAAGCATCGGAAGATGGCTATAGCCATGGAAATGCACTGTGGCGAAGGGCAGCGGCGATGTACACAGGCTCGCTTTGTAGATAATTCGGGGGTTCTTAGGGGTTCTTTTCGCAGTAGTCTAAACTTACGTTGAAGTCAAATCAGCGAAATTCTTTTCGCTGTAGTTTAATCTTACATTGAAGCCTATTTGGCGAAAAGTGTCGCTTTTTGCTTCCGCAAAAACCGACAGCAGGTGTACATGAGCTGCTTTGTTGGAGATTACTGTTGCGAAAAGAGTGCCTCGGAAGAAGGAGTTGAACTGCCCCTTAAAAGTTCCAACACTTCCAAGTGTCAAAGAAAATTGTAAAATCTTTCAGAATCTTTGCAAACAGGTACAGAAAAAACGAAAACCTCACATATATATCTAATAAACATTTGTGAGGTTTAAAAATATGGAAAAATTCATAAAGCCTAAGCCGTTTGAAAAACTGACATGTTCAGACAATTTCATGTTTGCAAAAGTTATGGAAGATCCTGATTTATGCAAGAGCGTGCTGGAAATACTGCTCGACATCAAAATCAGCAAGCTTTCTTACCCAGAGCCGGAAAAGACAATACAGACAGCGCCGGACGCAAGAGGTATAAGGCTTGATGTACACACGCACGACGGCAAGCATGACTTTGATATTGAAATGCAAACCACTCTTTACAAGGAACTGCGCAAAAGAAGCCGTTACTATCAGAGCCTTATGGACGTTGACTATCTCTTGAAAGGTCACCCTTATTCTAAGCTGAAAGAGAACATAGTAATCTTTATCTGCCTTGATGACCTTTTCAAGCAAGGGCTGCCTGTGTACACATTTGAGAACACCTGCCGCGAAAATAATTCAGTCAAACTTGAAGACAGAACACTTAAAGTATTCTATAATTGTAGCAGCTGGCAGAATGTAGCTTCAAAAGAACAGGCCGAATTACTTAAGTTTCTGCTTACGGACAAAGCCGAAAGCAGTCTTTGTAAAAAGCTCAAAGAGCGGGAGAAAAAGATAAAAATGACAGCACGCGCACAGAAAGAATACATGGACTATTGTGAAATAACCCAGGGCTATTACAATACAGGCAAAGAAGACGGCTATAAGCAGGGCGAAGAGCATGCTAAGCTTGAAAATGCGCAAAACATGATTTTAACAAATCTTGGCACGTTGGAGCAGATAGCACGTTGTACAGGGCTTCCGCTAGAAAAAGTACGTGAGCTTGCTACTGAACTGCAAGCAAAAGCATAACTCTTTTCGCAACCGTTAGCAATCGTAAATTAAACTTACCTAAGGAGTTTCAGTCACCTGCACGTCAAAAGAAACTGAAATATTGTAGGTCTTGCCGTTTATGGCTGTAACGGCTTTTGAAACTTCGTAGTCGCCGATAACGAATTTGACAGTATGCTCGCCGGGTTGAACGGTTATAGGCTTGTCACCCCAAGAAGCCGGTACACCGTCTATGAACACAGACGCGTTGTCCGGCGCAGTAATTATAAGCGACGGAGCAGTGTCTCTAAGCTGCACCTCAAGCTTTGTGGTTTTTGCCTGGTCAATTGCAAAAGTGCGCACTTCTGTGCGGTAGTGCTCAGAAGTAACCGCCAGATAGTGCATTCCGGCTGCAAGCTTAATCGGTTTTTCGTAGTTGGTGACAGGCTTTTCGTCTATAAAAACCGCAATGCCTTTGTGTTCTTTGTCAGGGTAAACAAGCGATAAATCGAACACGCCTTCGTCAGAAAACAAAGGCTTTACAGAAACTTCAAAAACAAGCTCCTCAACATTTTCAGGCAGCAGCTTGGTTATAGGCTGAAGCCGCAAAAATACAGTGTTGTTGCCTTCAACAATTGAATAAGGCATCAGTGTAGCGTACGGAGTTTCCTCTATAGAATGATTTTCTGAAAAAGGAATCTGTAAGACCATGCTGAGGCGCGCCGGCAGAGTATTGATGTAAATGCGCTTGCCGGTAAAATCAAAAGTGTTTTCGTCAGGCACCGGCGAAATATTCGTATAAAACGAAAAACCGATGCAGTGTTTGTAGACAAGCATATCAGCCGGAAGCTTGAATTCAAGCTCAATGCCTTTGAGAAACTGCTTTTCGTCCGGCAGCGTTATTGCAAGCACGTCGTTAAAGCCGAGCGGTTCAGTGTGAACAGAAACTTCTTTGCGCATATCTGCAACGTGTGTCTGCCTTACGCGGAAAGATTCTGCGCTGACACTGTTCAGCGACAATAAAAAAGCCGCCGCAAAAAGGCACGTAATGCTGCGTTTTGAGAAAAATCTTGAAATGTCATGCCACAAACCTGTGGTAGTTAATGCTCTCATTTTTTTGTAAAAAGCGAGTTCGGCGGCTGCTGTGCTCTTCCGCCTATTCTCATTTCAAAATGAAGATGCGGACCTGTTGACCAGCCTGTTGTGCCGACCTTGCCGATTGTATTGCCTTTTTCAACGCGCATTCCCATCTTCACGTCTATTGCGCTAAGGTGGGCATATAAGCTCTGCGTGCTGTTGTCATGCTTTAGAACGATATAATTGCCGTAAACTGTGTCTGTTCCCGTTGTTTCTACAATTCCGCCTCTTGCGGCAAGAACAGGCGTGCCGATAGGTGCTGCAAGATCAACACCCTGATGAAATTTCTCCATTCCGGTAATCGGGCTTATTCTCATGCCGAAAGACGATGTAAGCACGCCCTGCGGCAGCGGAGAGGATAGGGCTGTATCAAGATAAAACGCCCGTTCTGTCGGTTCAAAGCGCTCACCGCACAGAAAGAAGAATCTTTCATTATTAATAGTGTAACACGGAGTTTCATCTTCTTTAAAGTTTTTTTTGGAAAGAATTATCTCTAAAGTTGTTTCTGGTGTTGTCGGAATAAAAAGCCCAGGAGCTGTCGGCAGAATAATATCAACATTTTCAAGCTGTGCGTCAGAAGAAGAAAATCTGTTGAGCGTGGCAATTGTTTCCTGCGGAATATTGCATCTTGCGGAAACTGTCATTATTGTGTCGCCTTTTATGCCTGTGTATGTGTAAAGCCCCAGAAAAGGCGTGTTTCCCTGTGCTATAAGCTTGTATGACTGTTCGACGTCCTGCTGATACTGCTTGAACATCGGGTTTCTGGATTGTAGTTCTGGAATGTGCGGGTAGCAGCCGCTTGAATTTGCACTTAATGCAGCAAAGCTGAAAAACGAATAAACAGATACTAATAAAATCTTAGTGAATGTTCTCAGAGTCTTTAATGTTGTTGTCCTGTGTTTTTGCCGTTCTAAATGCAAGAATTCCATAAAGTAATACCATCAGGATAATTGATGCCAGGGCAAAGAACAGCTTTTCTTTGTATAAAAATATGAATGCCGAAATAATGCCGGAAAGCAGAACAAGACATTTCAGTGTATTTTTAAGACTTGTCTTCAAAAGAATCTTTTTTTGCTGTGCTGTACCTGCAAGTTTTATCCTGTTTAATAATCGGAAAAAAAGCAGAATAACAAGAGCAATAACACATGTATAAATTATAAATAAGCTGTATTGGTCAGGAAAAGTAACCGCAAATTTCCATAAAGGAAAGACGAATATAAAAGCAATGCCTGCGCAGACGCAGAGCAGAAATAAAGTTTTGATTAATATAGAAAGAAGTGCGGCATAACCGCGGAAAATGTCACGAATCATCATTGAATAAAAAAAGACCGAAGCTTGCACCTCGGTCTTCTAAAATAAAGTTATTAGTCTTCTACGATTGCTGATGTTGGGCATGCTGAAGCGCATGTACCGCAACCTGCGCATGTATTAGCATCAATTTCACGTTTTCCGTTCTGTTCGCTGATTGCTCCAACAGGACATTCACCTTCACATGCACCGCAGTTTACACAAGCATCTGTTACCTTATAAGCCATTGTAAAACCTCTCTTAGAGTAATATAATATGGAGCATATCATAGAATTAATCTAAATACAAGATATATCGGAGAAATTATGAATCCAAAAACAAAGGCAGAACTTGCCGCAATGATTGACCATACACAGCTCAAGGCTGCCGCTACAGAAGCAGATATTCTCAAGCTTTGCAACGAGGCTGTTGAGAATTCTTTTGCGTCTGTCTGCGTTAATCCTGTGTGGGTGCCGTTTGCTTTTTCTAAGCTTAACGGCACAGGCGTTAAGGTCTGCACAGTAATCGGCTTTCCTCTTGGTGCAAACGCTTCTTACATAAAGGCTGAAGAAGCAAAACATGCTGTGCTTCAGGGTGCAGAAGAAGTTGACATGGTTATCAATGTTGGTTTTGCAAAAGCCC
Source organism: uncultured Spirochaetales bacterium (assembly GCA_946406925.1). Taxonomy (GTDB): domain Bacteria; phylum Spirochaetota; class Spirochaetia; order Treponematales; family Treponemataceae; genus UBA1240. The sequence goes on from CAMJMF010000001.1 coordinate 15,477, forward strand.
ATAATTACAAGGCTGTTCAAGAAGATATAGAAGCTGTTGTAAAAGCCGCCCATGATGCCGAAAGAACGCAGGGCTATAAAGCTTTGGTAAAAGTAATTATAGAAACATGCTATCTTACAGACGAAGAAAAAATTGCTGTCTGCAAGGCTGCAAAAAAAGCTGGTGCAGATTTTGTAAAGACTTCAACAGGTTTCGGCACGCCGGGCAAGAACGCTGACGGCAGCGCTATTCCTAATGGTGCAACCGTTCACGATGTTGCGCTTATGAGAAAGACAGTGGACGAAGCTGAGCCGGCTGATGTTCATGTTTTTGTAAAAGCTTCAGGTGGAATCCGCGACACAAAGACTGCGCTTGATATGGTTGCTGCCGGTGCAGACCGCCTTGGCGTTTCAGCAGGCATTGCCATTGTCACAGGCTTTACAGAGTAGCGCTGCAAACCCGGCGATTGACATAAGCAACACTTAATAACTATAATCGCTAGACGAAAAGGGGAGCTGGCATATGCCGGCTGAGAGTAGGAGTTTCCTTTACCCATAGAACCTGTTTGGATAATTCCAGCGTAGGGATATAAATAATTACTTTCTTGTAATTTTTGTACGACTTTTGACGCGGAATTTACAAGGAAGAAAAAGTGAATTACACAACTCAAATGGATGCCGCACGCAAAGGCATCATCACACCACAAATGAAAGTAGTAGCACAGAAGGAATACATGGACGAAGAAAAGCTTCGTGACCTTGTAGCCAAAGGACAGGTTGCAATCTGTGCTAACAAAAAACACAAATGTCTTAACCCTGAAGGCGTGGGCAGCATGCTCAAAACCAAAATCAACGCAAATATCGGAATCAGCCGCGACTGCAAAGATTATGACATTGAAATGCAGAAAGTCTTGAGCGCCGTCAGACTTGGTGCTGATGCAATCATGGATCTTTCAAGCCACGGCAATACCGAGCCTTTCCGCAAAAAGCTTGTTGACGAATGTCCCTGCATGATTGGAACAGTTCCTGTTTATGATTCTGTTATTCATTATCAGAGAGATCTTGCAACATTAACCGCAAAAGATTTTGTTGATGTTGTAAGGCTTCATGCTGAAAACGGCGTAGACTTTGTTACGCTTCACTGCGGAATAACACGCAAGACAATAGAACAGATTAAAAATCAGAAACGCAAGATGAATATTGTAAGCCGCGGCGGAAGCCTTGTTTTTGCATGGATGAGCATGACCGGCAACGAGAACCCGTTCTATGAGCATTATGATGAGATTCTTGATATCTGCGAAGAATACGATGTGACAATTTCGCTCGGCGATGCATGCCGTCCGGGCTGCCTTGCTGATGCGACTGATGTCTGCCAGATTGAAGAGCTTGTGCGGCTGGGTGAACTTACAGAACGTGCATGGGCGCACAATGTTCAGGTAATGGTAGAAGGCCCCGGTCACGTTCCGCTGAACCAGGTTGCCGCAAACATGGAAGTACAGAAAACTTTGTGCAAGGGCGCGCCGTTTTATGTGCTTGGTCCGCTGGTAACAGACATTGCCCCTGGCTATGACCATATTACTGCTGCAATTGGCGGCGCGGTTGCAGCTATGAGCGGCGCAAGCTTTTTGTGCTATGTAACTCCGGCAGAGCATCTCGCGCTCCCGAATGTTGAAGACGTAAAACAGGGCATAATTGCTTCTAAAATTGCGGCTCATGCAGCAGACATTGCAAAGAGCATTCCGCATGCACGCGATATAGACGACAAAATGGCAGACGCACGCCGTAACCTTGACTGGGACAAGCAGTTTGAGTGCGCGCTCGACGCTGAAACCGCTAGACGTATCCGCGACAGCCGCAAGCCTGAAGACGACCACAGCGACACATGCAGCATGTGCGGCAAATTCTGTGCCGTCCGCAGCATGAATAAAGCCCTCAACAGCGAATACATCGATATTCTTTGATTAGTGTGCTAGTTATTAGCAGAATCAGGCGTCTTGCGGGCTTTTTTTCAAAAGCTTGAGGACGCCTTCTTTTGCAGACTTCCAATAGTCTTTGATAAAATTTATCAGCGTAAAGATATACGCTGATACGGCACAGACTGAAACTATGATTGTGATTGTCTGATAAAGTGCTTTTTTTTCATCATTGTAAGCACCAAAAAATATTAACAAGGCGAGAAGCAGGGCAATACTAAGCAGATTTAAAAAAGCAAACGAAAGCTTGTAGCGAATTTTGACCGGCACGCCTGTTACAAGCACAAGAATGTTAAAGCCCCAGAAAGTCCACATAAACGCAATGAACGGAAACGCAAGCAACGCCGCATGAAACAGCGAAACAGCAAGTACAAAGCCTGCAACCGAGAAAACAAAAAACTGAATTATGCTAATGATTAACGCTTTTATTCTGACTGACATGTTATTCCGTTTATGCTGTCAGTCTATTCTGTAAAATGCTTTTGTGCAACTATGGCGTGGTGCAGCTGGGGTATGTTGAGAAAAATGCGCTTTGTTCTGCCGTTTCAGGCTGACGGAAGGGGTGGGCTTGTTTACAGTTCCAGCTCAAGCACAGTCTGAAGTTCTTCTTCCATGTTTTCGGGATCTGAGCAGTACATTACGTCAAATTCATACCTAGATTTGCCGGTCTTTCTTATGTCGTCAATTCTGGTGTAATTTGCGTTGATGCCTTTGCTTTTTAATTCTTCTACACTGTCAAAAGCTTTTATTTCTGTGCCGCTGGAATAATTATAGAAGACAACTTCTGGATCTCCGTAAAAATATGATGCGCCGATCAGGATATTGTCTTCCTGGTCTTCAAATGGAAGAAAAGCATTTATAGTTTTTTCAACAGCAAGGTTGCTGTAATTTCTATATTCAAAGTTTGTGCCGCCGCCGGTTGTTGCCCAGACATAAATAAGATAATCTTCAGTCCATCTTACGCCGGAACATGCCCAGCCTGGTTCGCATTCAGCAATAATTTTTCTGTGCGGCAAATCAAAGAGCGTAATCAAAAATGCCCTGCTTTTGTCAGGGCGGTGGTACACCAGCATTTTCTTGCCGTCCGGCGAAACAAAAAAGTCAGAGATGAGTTCCCAGTTCTTAAAATTTGTAATCTGCCTGTTTCTGACATCAAAAATCTGCTTGTTATAAGTTTCGCCGTCAATCCGGTATTCTGTGTTTCTGGTGCAGGCAGATAAACTTAAGGCCGCCAGCACTATAAAAATCAGTCTTTTCATGTTCATAGAAATGCTCAAATAAGTTTTGCAGCTTCTTCAAGCGGCATAGGACGGCCCCAGTAATAGCCCTGAATATAGTCGCAGCCTGCATTTTGCAGCGTTTCAAGCTGTTCCGGCATTTCAACACCTTCAGAGATAACCTTAAAATTCAAGACGTGCCCGATAGAAATAATTGAGGCAACATACTGCTTTGATGAATCGCTGGAATTCATAGCATCAATAAACGATTTATCAATCTTGAGCGAATCAGCAGGAATTTTGTTGAGATAGCTCAAAGAAGAATAGCCTGTGCCGAAATCGTCAATCGCAATTTTCATGCCCATCTTCTTAATTTCGTTTATGCGCTCAAGGGCTTTTTCTTCAGAATCAATCATAATCGATTCAGTAATTTCAATTTCAAAATTACTTGCAGGAATTCCGCTTGTATTTATGACATTTTTTATTTCAGCAATAAAGCTGTTTTTCATAAGGTGCCTTACAGAAACATTTATGCTCATAATAATGTCTGATTCTGAAGTTTTCAGAATGCCTTTTAGAAAAGCGGCGGCTTTTTTGAAAACCTGAATATCAACAAGGTCAATCAAGTCTGCTTTTTCTGCAACCGGAATAAACTCCTCAGGGCTGATGAATGTGCCGTTTGCGTCCTGCAGGCGTGCAAGTGCCTCAAAACCGCGCAGCTTATGCGAGGCATCATATTGCGGCTGAAGATAGCAGAGAATCATGTCATTGTTCAGAGCCGCGCGGATTTTCCGTTCTATTTCAAGATTCTGCTCTGTTTTCAAAAGGTCAGAAGAGAAGTGCAGAATGCTGTTGCTGCTGTTCTGTCGTTTTATTTCGTGCAGAGCCGCATCAGCGCAAGAAAACAGAGCATCAACACTATTTGCGTCACGTGGAAATTGCGCACAGCCGAAACATGCGCTCATATAATAGTCGCAGTCATCAATAGTAATCGGTTTTTCAAGTTCTTCCTTATATGAATTGATGGTGTCAATAATGTCATTGGTGTTCTGAAAAGCCATAATTACCAGGGCAAATTCGTCACCGCCTAGACGCGCCACAAAATCGCCGGTCTGTGTCTGCTTAGAATCAGCAAGTGCCTTCCAGCGTGCGGCAATTTCTATAAGCACTTTGTCGCCTATTTCGTGCCCCATTATGTCGTTTATGTTCTTAAAGTTGTTAAGGTCAATAGACACAATTGCAAAATCTACGCCGCTTTTCATAAAGACACGCATAAGCTCTTTGCAGGCAAAACGGTTCGGCAGCCCGGTAAGGCTGTCTGTTACAGCCTGATAGCGGAATCTTCCCTGATATTTTTCGATTACGCTTTTGTTTACGCAGATAATGATGCATGCGATAATTGTGAGAAGATTTGAAAATACGCCTGAAATGCTTGAGCTGTTATGATTAACAACAAACTGAAATATTAGAAGTGGAAACTGAATCAAAAGAATTGCCATTGCGGTTATCAAGCCGGTTTTTCTGAAAAACACAACCAGAAAAATAATGCAGAGATTCGCAAGTGAAGAAAAAACGCCTGCAAAAGTTGCAACCGGAACAGTGCTTCCTAATATGGTTATGACATTATGGCTCATTGCAGTTTTCGTTAGAAAAAACGAAACAACAAAGTATGTCAGAATTATAGCAGTAAATATCCATTTGGGAGATTCTCTTTTGTAATAAAGATTGGTCAATGATTTGTCTAGGTTTTTACTGAAGCTAGGAAAAAACTTGAGTTTTTTCATGTTCCACACCCTCCTTGGTAAACCGTAGAAAAGACTTGCCGTTCAACGATAACTTAGTTTTCATTATAACACATAAAAGTTTCATTGTGTCAAAAATCTCTAATTTTAAAGAAATTATTTTTTATAGTAATTATTCCAGATTTCTGCCGCGCGGAAATGGGCTTTTCAAAAAAAAATTCAAAAATTCTTTAAAAAAATGCATTTTTGTGCGTTAACGCACTAAATTTTAGTGCGTTAACACCACCATCAGCTTTAAAAAATGTGATAGCTTTAATTGTAAGTTGAGGAAAACGCAGTTTCCGCAGACTTAAACAAAGCCTTAATCGGAGGTCTTTTTATGAACAGAGTATTCAAAATATTTTCCATCGTTGTGATTTTTTTCATGCTGACGGCAAATTTGGTATTCACACAAGAAAAAGACAGCCGCAGCCAGATTGACCTTTTTATGAAGGAATACGAAAAGTTTGTGGTTAAGGCTGAAAAAGAGGCTGAGAAGGGCGACATGGCGGCTCTGATGAATCTCAATGCAGAAGCTTCTAAATTTGCCGAAAAGACCAGCGGTCTTAATGATACAAGCGACTGGAACATGTCTGATTCGCAGAAGTATCAGGCTCTTACCAACCGCTATAACGAAGCACTTACAAAATTCAGCAATTCACTGAATTTTTAAGATATTCCCGTTTGGCTTTTGCCATATTCGGTTTTAGATTAGTGCGCATTTATCTGCTTGAATAAATGTGCAAAGGAAATAGAATGAGTATTACAGAGTGTTTTACCAATGAATTGCCTGAATGCAAAAAGCAGCTCAATATAAGAAAGAACATGCCGTCTTATGATTATCTGGACAGCGTAAAAACTTATAATCTTGAAATTTGCGAGGACGAGAATTCTGACGGTACTGAAAATTATATGTGGTCGCTTGTGAACCCGCATTCAAACGGTTTTTGCGAGGTGCATGAAAAGCCTGTTTCAATGAACAACCCGAAAGTGACACTCGTTCCGAGCCTTGATACAAGATCCTGTACAGTGACCGTTGATCCGGGCAGCCTTTTCCGCACAGCAAGCTCTATTACAGTTTATGTATGGAATGCAGATGAGCCTGCAGAAATGTATGATTTTGAGGCTGGTGCTGAAGAACGCCGGACTTCAAAAATCAGTGTTTCTGAAATTTATGTGTTCAAAAAATAGTTCATTTTTTTGTGAATGAACAATACAAGTTTGGATATTTATGATAATATCTTAGATAAGGTAATAAAGGATTTGATTATGAATTTTGAAAAGAACAAATTGATTCGTCTTTGCATTGTTTTTATAGCTGCAGAAGCAATAAACTTTATCTGTGCGTTTTTATTCTGCAAGTTTGGGCATATTCCGCTTTTTCTGGATACAATCGGAACTGTTGCTGCAGTATTCTACGCAGGCTTTTGGCCGGGCGTTATTGTTGCCGCACTCTATAATGTTCTGTGGGTATTGCTGACTGTTGTGTTTGCAAAAGCGCCGTTTTATCCATGGGATATGATTTATGCGCTGTGCGGCATTGCAATAGCTGTTACAACCTGGCTGTTCGCCCGCAAAAAAGAAAACTTTCAGATGAGCAGAGTGATTACAGTGCTTTATCTTGTGCTGATTGCGCTTGTGTCTGCCTTTGCCTCTAGTCTTATAGGCGGCATAATTGAAACGGTAAACCGCATACATTTGGGAAACCCTGTGTATGAGAGCAGTGTGCTTGATAATATTTTGAAAGCTTTTCTAGGCGAGAATTTTGGAACTTTGGTTTCATGCATTGTTGTCCGCATTCCAATTACAGTGCTTGACAGGCTGATCTGCACCTTTGCAGGTTTTGCCCTGTACCGGCTGCTGCCGTCTGCAAAAGAGGAATATGATGCCTGACATAACAACACTTCCGGCATATATTGACTCACCTGAAGAAATGTTGAACCTGCTTCACACATTTATTTCTTTTTTCTTTTTGCTGGGCATTTTCAGTTTTGTTGTTCTCATTGCAGTAATTGTTACGCTTATTCTGCTTTTAAAGTCTAAGGCACGCGAAAAAGAAACCGGAAAATACATTTATCATGTTATTCAGGCTCAGGAAGAAGAACGCGCCCGCATTTCATCTGAACTGCATGACACTGTGGCTCAAGATCTGCGTGCCGCGCTTTCTACAACAAAAGATGAGAATACAGCCGGAATAATCCGGAGCTGCATCAGCTCTATACGCTCGTTGTGCTATAATCTTGCGCCGCCTGATATTGATGTGCAGAATCTGTCTTCCGCAATCCAAGATTTGTGCATCGGCTTCCGCGATGAATCTAATCTTGATGTTTCGCTTGCTATCAGAAGTGAGGCTTTAGACATTCTGAATTCGCCGGTGCTGCCGAATACGCAGAAACTTAATATTTACCGCATAGTCCAGGAATCCTTGTTTAATGTGCAGAAGCACGCGCACGCAGAAGAAGTTTCTGTTATTATCAGACGCGAAGTCCGGCAGGAAACACAGGGACTTTATATCTGCATTGTAGATAATGGTCATGGTTTTGACGCAGGGCATGTTGCTGCACCGAATAAAGCCGGAAACTTCGGCATTAAGGGCATGAAGCAGCGTGCAACACTGCTCAACGGAACGCTTTCAGTTCAGTCGGACATAGATTTTGGTTCGACTGTAACGCTCTTTGTTCCGCTCAACACATTCAGTCAGGCATAAAAAAAGGAACAAATTATGGAAAAGTCATTTTTTCTTGTTGAGGATCATTCTTTGATGCGGCAGGGCATTGTAACTTATCTTGCAAAGAACAGCGAATTTACCTGTGCTGGTGTTGCGGGTTCATCGCAGGAATTTCTTGTAGCAATGTCGCAGGGCGGGGCATCTTGTCTGCCAGATGTGCTTATAACAGACCTCAATATTGACGGCAGCATGAACGACGGAATTCAGCTTATTCAGACATGCCGCAGAAAGTTTCCTTCTATTAAAATTGTTGTGTACTCTATGTATGCTGCCGCCAGCGTGGTCAGCACCGCAATGAATTCTGGCGCAGACGCCTATGTTTCAAAGCTCAGCAATGAAGAAGAGCTTGTTATTGCGTTAAAGCGTGTTTTTGCAGGCAAAACCTATATTGATTCGGCAATTTCTTCTCAGCTGGTAGATTACGAGCGCTCGCTTTCAATATTTACGCATAGAGAGCTTGAAATATTGAATTTTATCCTTATGGGAAATTCAAACTCTGTTATTTCTGATACGCTTGATTTAAGCAAGCGCTCTGTTGAGAATTACATAAGCCGCATCTACGACAAAACGGGCTTTTCTTCAAAAGAAGAGCTGATAGCCCATTTTGGCCGCATAGACTGATACGGCTTGTAAAGCAGCATTTAGCCGTAAATTGTACAATAATATTGCGTAATGCTTTTTACCTTGCCGTTGCTCCAATACTCATATTCATAGAAATCTTCGTATTCTGCCTCTGAATCAATTTCAATGCGGTAAAGCAATTTGCCGTCTTTAGTATAAGCATACTCAATCGTAGTTCCGTCAGAATAGCGTTCGCCTATAAGATTGCCGGCAGCATCATAAGTATAGTCTACAGCAGAACCCATTTCAGGTTCCATGTGAATTTTGCGGTTCTGCTCATCGTAGTAATACCATTGTACCTCGATTATGGCATCGCCTTCGATGTCGTGCTCTTCATATTTGATCAAATTTCCGTTTTCGTCATAGAAATAATGATGTTCAAGAAAGTTGTTGTTTTTTTCAAGTAAAAGCCTGCCTTTTTCATCGTATGAATACCAGAGCTCATAGCCTTCACTGTCTTTTGTATGAATCAGGCTGCCTTTTTTATCATATTCATAGTTTATTTCATAATCATACGAATTCTCAAAATGAATGAGTCTGCCTTTTTTGTCGTATTTATAGGTTTCTTGAGGGCCCCGCGCGGTTTCTGCGCTTATAAGTCTGCCGTTTTTATCGTATTCTTCTATTCTCATCAGCTCCACATCTCTTGTAAGTGTGCCTTTTCCCGGAATGTCAAAACTCATCTCGTAGGCTGAAAGGAACAATGATGCACATATCCAAAGAAAAGCAAAAGCTGCTGTTTTTTTCTGAAAATTAATCATAAGTCTAAAACTCCTTTAATTGTTCTTCAAATTGTTTAGCCGAGGATATTATCAAAAAGCGGCAGTAAAAGCATTAACAAAGCAAAGATTTCGAGTATAAATGCAGGAATCATGAACAAAATCCACAAGCCGAGAGTGACATAGCTTTGTATGTAGCTTTCCTGCAGCTTTGACTGCTGCGTGTGGCTTAAGTATTTTGCAAGAGCTTTTCTGCCGCCTCTTACGGCTATTACGTTGTTGCCTTCAAAAACATTTAGGCTTGCTTTGCCGCCGCCAATGCGCGCCGCAAAAGTTGCCGTGTCGCCTTTCCGCATAAACAGGAATTTGTAGCGCGAATTCATCTGCTGTGTATTTTTAAGCACATTCTCTTTTAATTTTTTGCCCAGTTTTTGGGTGTCAATCTTGTACACGCCGTCCGGGTAATAGCGCGCCATAAAGAAATTTTCCTGTTTTTCCGGGTTTATATCAGTTTTTTTGAGCATTGATTCATCGACAAGAGAAAATTCAAAGCGCGCATCTTGCGGAATTTCAAGCTCTGTGCCGTCTGCAAATTGAAGGCTGCCTGCAAAGTTTTGATACGGCTCGCTTTGCCAGACGGCGTTTCTGTAGCGGTTGCTGTAGGCATAGTTTACCGTATAAGTTTCTTTTGCTGTTCCAATGTACAGATAATCGCCGGCAAGAACGTTCATTGCTGTGTCTCGGATGGTTTGACCTTTGTTGAACGCATAATTCTCAACAATGTAGTCTTTCGGCTCGCCCTGCAAAGCGGCGGCAATTTCTCCGTCTGTTCTAAGAACAGGCAGCCCGCTGAGTATCTTGCGCCATTCTTTTCCGCTTGAAAAAAATGCGCTTATCTTGCCGAACCCGACCGCGAGTATACAGCCTGAACCTATAAGTAAAAGTATTAAAAGTATAAGGTCAGGTACTTTCATGTTTTCTCCCATGTAAAAACTATAAATTAGATTCCGCATTTCCGCAACTTATAAAAACGGGGCTGCACTTGCAAGTTTATGCGAAGCGCAATAAAATGCTTCATCATGCTTGCAAATTACCATACACACACACCGCGCTGCAATCATGCACAGGGAAGTGAGCGCGAATATATTGAGCGCGCAATCGAGCAGGGCTTTTCGGTTCTGGGTTTTTCTGATCATACGCCGCAGCCTTATCCAAAAGATTATGTTTCTACAATCCGCATGGGAATGGACGAAATTGAAAATTACACCGGCACGCTTGCAGCACTCCGCGAAGAATACAAAGACAGAATAAAGATTCTTATTGGCTATGAAGTTGAATATACGCACAAGTATTTTGACAAACTGATAAGCGAACTCAAGAAATTTCCGCTTGACTATATAATCCAGGGGCAGCACTTTGCGCCGGACGAGGTGAGCGGAGCTTATATGGGCTTTAAAAGTGACGACGAAGACCGCCTTAAAGCCTATGTTGATTTGACTATTGAAGGCATGAAAACCGGCTTGTTTTCATATCTTGCGCACCCTGATTTGATAAACTTTACCGGCGATGACAAAACATACAGAAAGCATATGGTCCGCATTGTAGAGGCGTCACTTGAATATGATGTTCCTCTTGAAGTGAATATGCTCGGCTTTGTAGGTAAGCGCAATTATCCGTGTGACCGCTTTTTCAAGATGGCGTCTGAAATGGGTGCGCGGTTTATAATCGGCTGTGATGCACACGCTCCTGAAGCTGTAATGCAGCCGCAAGATGCCGACGGTTTTACGGCTTTTCTTGAGCGCAACGGCATTTCAACCGGCGACAACATAATTGAGCTTGTAAAGCTTTAGTTTGTCTGGTTGTTCAGGTCGTGCAGCTTTTTGTTCATTTTGTCTGCCGCACCAGAATCAAGCTTGTAAAAGACAAGCTGCACAATCAGATAGACTGCAACGATTACGCCTTCAAATGCAATGAATGAAGCCTTGTCCTGAAAGCAGAACCAGGTGAGAAAATAGCCTGTAACAAGCACAACTGTGTTGATTACAAGAAAATATACAATCTGCAGCACAAGCATCTTTGCTTTTGAAAAATTCTTGTCGCCCAGCATCGGAATATAGCAGACAGCCGAAACCAGCCCAATCAATAGAATAAAGATGATATCGAGCAGATCGAATTTTGCAGAAAGACCTACAAAACAGGCTAAATATATAGAAGTAAAAACAAAAATTGCAGATACAACTCTTGTAAAAATCGAAATAAGAATGTTTATCTCTTCTTTCATAAAATCCTCGGTGCTAATCTAAATATCAAGAATCTCTTTCAGTTTAGGAACATAATTCCGTGAAATAATAACCTTGTAGCCGTTTTTGAGCACAGCCTCAAAGCGTCCGCTGAATGCAGGTGAAAGGCTCTCAATTTTGCTGATATTCACAATTACGGCTTTGTTTGCGCGCAGAAAGGTTTGTGCAGGCAGAATCTCCTCAAGCTCATAAAGCTTGAGGCGCGTTTCAAGCACGTCGTTCTGCGTATATGCAAAAACCTTGTCGTCCACAGATTCAAAATACAAGATTTCACTCTTTTCAACCAGCCGGATCTGATTGTCCTTGTAAAAGTTCATTTTTGAGTTGCCGTTCTTCAACTGATTCAAAAGCCTTGTAATGCCTTCGTCCAAAAAATCGCACTTTACAACGATTTCATCTTCTTCGTTCTGCTGCTTGTCTAAAATTGTAATTTTCATCTGCCAATTAATCCATAATTCCTTTTAAGAAAGATCAGTTAATTCAATATGGATTAACCGGCACTTTCTTAAAATTCAACTACAATAGGTTTACCATAGTTTTCACGAAAATAATAGGTTATTTTCTTTGAATTCGGCTCAAAAACTGCACTCCATGCTGTAAGCTCTTCGCCGCTTATGCTGTACTGGCTTGCATGCACAGAATCAAGAGCATCGCGGACGCTTTCTGCATTCATTGCACCTTGTGCATTGTCATAAGTTTGTTTCAGCTTGGCAAAGCGTATTCTTGAGTTTTCAAGTTCCGCGTTAAGCCCGTCATCTTTTTTTGGAGAATCAGCTGTGTAGTGGTTTGTAAGAATTTTTGTCTCGCTTACATACATCTGATTGTCAGCCCATTCAACTACAACGCTTCTGCCTGTATTGTCGCAGACTGCAAAGTGGTGTGCGGCACCGATTACAGAATGCATGTCGTGGCTCTCTAAAATTGCTATGGCTTCATCAACGGTTGCAGCCTTATCAAGCACAAGCCTGATTGCATCAGTTGTGGTTACGCTGATGTTGCCGCGTTCCTGTGCTGTCTGCTCTCTGTCGCCTGCCATTAAGTCTGCAATGTAAAGGCCTTTTTCATTCATTCCGTCCATCGGAACGTAGATGAGTCCCAATGCGGCTGCGTCTGCCGGAAACTTGTTTGCCGGTTTCCAGTCGCGGTCAAGACCCATGTGGCTTAAACAGCATGTTGAAACTGATTCATAGCCGTTATCCGGCTTTGTGTGAATAATCATTATGGCGCAGTCGTTCCAGTCGTAGTTACGCCCAAAAATCATGCCGCCGCATGGTGCGGTGTTTCTTGCGGCAATTGAACCGCAGCCAAAATCGCCCAATGTGATTTTTAAGTCAGTCATTGTCTTAATTTTTGGCGAAGTCCATGTGCCTTTTTTTAAAGACTTTGTGATGAAGTTGCGCAAATCATCAACAGATTTTCCGCCGCCGTTTTCAAGATATTCGTCAAGACAATAGTTGCCTTCAAATTCCATAAAGAAGACGCCGTCATCAAGCTGTTTGATTGATTTTGTAGTTTTTGATTCTTCAGACCATGCTCCGATTCCGATTGCAAATACGCTGATTGCAGCAAGAATAAGAACTGCTATAATGCTTAATTTTTTCATGTTTCACCTCTTGTGTTGTTTATGAGGTGATTCTAAGATTGCTCGGAAAATTCCACAACTAGCAAAACGGCAAGATGCATTTTTGCCGGTGTAAGATACATTTTATGAGTACTGAAATTTTTTATAGGGCTTGCGTTTCTGCGGTGCAGGGCTATTTTTGGAGCTTCATTCCGTTTATTGTAACGTATGCAATTTTTGTTCCAAGCTCATCTGTAATGTTGATTGCATAAAGACAGGTAGTTTTTCCGTCTTTTATTAAGCTTGATTCAGCAATGAGCTTTTTGCCTTTTGCCATGCCCAAAAAGCTTATCTGGCTTGTTGTTGAGACCGTCAGCGGCTGGTTAAAATTAGATGAAACTGCAAAAGTAAAGTCAGCAAGCGTAAAAATTGAGCCGCCCATTACGCCGCCGTAAGCATTTCTGTGATTCTCGTTAATTACAAAGGAACATTTTGCGTAATGCTCGTCAATTTCTTCTATTATTATTCCGGTTGCTTTTGTAGCGTACAAATCTCCGCTGAAAAATTCACGTGCTTTTTCCAAATCTAAATCAGCTGCCATATCGTTTTCCTTTTTTCAAGATTATACAATAAAAGTGCTGAAAATGAGAATAGAGAAGCTGAATTAAGGTAAATTCCACTTATAGCAAAAGCTGCAGGCTGCAGAAGGCACAACCTCTTGCAGCCTTTTTTATTTCATGCACATTCTGAGAATGCACTCTTTGAGCTTTGTGTACGGCTGGTAGCGCATGTTGAGGTCAATCCAAGTTTTTTTGTTGACAATGCTTTTTTCATGGCTGAACGTGTCAAAGCCGTATTTTCCATGGTAAGCGCCCATGCCGCTTTCGCCGACACCGCCGAAACCCATGTTGTTTGTTGCAAGGTGAACGATTGTGTCGTTTATACAGCCGCCGCCAAAAGAACACATGCCGGTAACTTTCTTTGCGAGGCTACGGTTGTCTGTAAAAATATAAAGAGCAAGCGGCTTGCTGCGGCCATTCACTGTGTCAAAGATTTCTTCTTCAGCTTTGTAAGTAAGAACCGGCAGAACAGGGCCGAAAATTTCCTGCTGCATAACGGCGTCATTCCATGTAATATTGTCCATTACAGTCGGCTCAATCTTAAGTTTTGCAGAATCTGATTTGCCGCCATGAACTACTTTTGCGCCGTCAATCAGCGAACAGATTCTTTCAAAATGCTTTTGATTTATTATTTTTCCGTATGAGGCATTTTCAAGCGGATTTTTGCCGAACTGCACTTCAATCTGCTTTTTAAGCTCGGTAATCAGTTTATCTTTTACGTCTTCGTGACAGAGAATATAGTCCGGTGCAACACAAGTCTGACCGCAGTTCAAATATTTTCCCCATACAATGCGGGTTGCTGCAAGCGGAATATTTGCAGTTTTGTCTACAATACATGGTGATTTTCCACCGAGTTCAAGTGTTACCGGAATAAGATTTTCAGCTGCCTTCCGCATAACTTCGTGGCCTACAGTCTGGCTGCCGGTAAAGAAGATATAGTCGAATTTCTGCTCTAAAAGGCAGGTGTTCTCAGCGCGGCCGCCCGTAACAACGGCTGCATGTTCCGGCACAAAACAGTCACTTATGATTTTTTCAATAATCCGGCTTGTGTTTGCTGAATAAGCGCTTGGTTTTGCTATAACAGTGTTGCCTGCCGCAATTGCGTCTACAAGCGGTTCAATTGTCAGCATGAACGGGTAATTCCACGGGCTCATGATGAGAACTGTTCCGTGCGGAGACTTTTTCACATAACTGCTTGCAACATAATTGGTTATGCATGTCAGGCGCTTTCTATCTCTTGCGAATTTTCTTATGTGTTTGAGCATATATGTGATTTCGCTTAAGACAAGCCCAACTTCGCACATATAGCCTTCAAATGAACTTTTGCCAAGATCTGCTGTCAGTGCCCCGGTTATTTCATTTTCATGATCTTTGATGTATGCGTAAAGTTTTTTGAGTGCATTGATTCTTGTGTTAACAGGCAGTGTTGCGCCTGTTCTAAAATATTTCTGCTGTTTTTCTAAAAGTGCTTTGATTTCAGTCTGTGTCATTATTATGCCTCTTTTTCCATTACGTCATAATAAAAGTGCTCAAGTTCTTTTGCATCCCATAAAACTGGAACAGGGTAGAGCGGGTTGGCTTCTTTATCTGCACGCCGTGCAAGTTCAGGAATATCGGCTTCTTTTATGCCTTTCAGTGTATCTGGAATTCCCATTGCGGCATTTAAGCGGTAAATTTCTGCAATGAGTTTTCCTGCTGCAACTTGTGCGGAATCTGTTTTATAGGCAATGCCGCCTTCAACAGCAAGAATGCTGAGCTTTTTCCATGCTTTTTTGCCGTAGCTTTTCAAGACAACCGGCAGCAGAACAGAATTTGCAAGGCCGTGCGGAATATTGTATGCGCCGCCGAGAGAGTGGGCTATAGCATGAATATAGCCTACATAAGAGCGTGAGAATGCGCCGCCTGCAAGATTTGCTGCAATCAGCATGTTTTTGCGTGCCGCTTCATCGTAACCGTTGTTATACGCGTTTTCTATGTTGGCAAGTATAAGCTGCACAGCTTTTATAGCGTATGCCCGCGATAATTTAGTTGTTGAGCCGCCGATGAAAGCTTCTATTGCGTGTGTCAGCGCGTCCATGCCGGTTGTTGCGGTAAGACTTGCCGGCATGGTGAATGTAACTTTCGGGTCAAGAACGGCAATCTCCGGAATAAGCGGAAAATCATTTATAGGATATTTATAGTGCGTTTTATCGTCTGTAATTATGGTTGCAACGGTTGTTTCGCTGCCTGTTCCTGCTGTTGTTGGAATTGCTGCAAGAAGCGGAAGCTTGCGGCGCACCTTAAGGATTCCTTTCATCTGTGCAAGCGATTTACGCGGGCGGGCAACTCTTGCACCTACAGCCTTTGCACAATCTATTGAAGAACCGCCGCCAAACGCGATTATAGCCTGGCATTTTTCGGCGTTGTATATAGCGAGAGCTTCTTCAATATTTGCAACCGTTGGGTTCGGTTTTGTTTTATCGTAGACAACACATTCAATTCCTTCTGAAGGAAGCAGTGCTTCAAGATTTTCAGCAACTTTTCTTATTATTGAATCTGTTACAAGAAAGACTTTGTTTATTCCCTGGCTTTTAAATTCAGCAGGAAGTTCTTCAATTGAATGGAGTATTTTAGGATCTCTGTAGGGCAAAATAGGAATTGCAAGGTGAAAGCACGCTTGAAAAGCTCTACAGTAGATTTTCTTAAAAATATTCATAATATCCTTCTTGAGGTTTTAGGTTTTATGGAGATTTTTAACATTTATAGTATGGCATATAGAAATGATATTATCAAGTATTTTGTAATGCTAATTTAAAAAAAATAAAGGGCTTGTCCTCTGATTTTATGACAGCCCTTTAGATCATATACACCTGCATAAAGCTTTTCATTTAAGCAGTTGCAACAAGTGATTGTGTTGCTTCAACTTTTGTCAAGTATCCGGTTCGCACACAAGTTTCAAACAGCTCTTTAGACATGAATTCATTTGTGATTTCATTATAGCCGTCTTTGTCACGAACGATTCTGATGACAAAACCCTCATCTGTCTCTCTCAAAAGTGTTATAAAGTCGTTCGATCCGTTCAGTGTACGCAATGAATAAGTTTCCACATCGGCCTCCTTTAGTGCTTGTCCAGACTCCCACCTCACAAACACATATTAATTTTCGGCATTAAAAAAGCCGACTTAAGCAATTTAACTTTTTTTTACATTCACAGTTTCTGTATTAAATTCCTGCTTTTTTTTTCCATGTTGAAACTTTAATGCCTGAAATAACGCATTTGACATTGATTTGTTTTTTTGATATAGTGTTTTCCATTCAGGGATTGTAGCTCATCTGGATAGAGCAACTGCCTTCTAAGCAGTAGGTAGGGGGTTCGAGTCCCTCCAGTCCCGAAATTGCATTTCTTTAAGAAACCGGCCTTGTGAGCCGGTTTTTTTGTCAAAGTATTCGTTAAAAAAATCACAAAACGGCTTTTCTTTTATATAAAATTTCACTAATATGGATATTATGAGAAGTATCAATAAAGTTTTATGTTTGATTATATTACTGGCTGTAACTGCTATTGTTTTGGGCAGCTGCTCAAAAAAGGCAGAACAGAAAGAATTGAAAGTTTATTCTATTATACATGAAGAAGAAACTCTTGCGCTTACAAAGCTTTTTACTGAAAAAACAGGCATTCCTGTTTCATTTTTGCGGGCTTCTACAGGCGAACTTGTAAATCGCGTTATTACAGAAAAAAATAACCCTCAGGCTGATGTTCTGCTGGGCGGCGCATCATCTTACCACATTCAGGCTGCAAAAGAAGGCGCGCTTGAAGTGTACAGATCTGCCGGCGCTGCAAACCTGCCTGATTATGCTGTTGCCTCAGACGGAACTTGGACAGGCTTCTGCGTTCTTACGCTTGGTATAGGCATAAACGAGGAACGCTATGCAAAAAAGTTTGCAGGCATTCCTGAACCAAAAACTTGGGAAGATTTACTGAACCCTGCCTATAAAGGCGAGATTGTGCTCACAAATCCTGTGGCTTCATCTACGGCTTATCTGTTTGTGCAGGACCAGCTGCAGCGCCTCGGCTATGACGAGGGCTGGAATTATCTTCTGACATTGGCACCGCTTGTCGGTCAGTTTCCTGACAGCGGAAGCGCACCGGCTAAGCTTATCGGAACAGGCGAATATGCGCTCGGCGTTTCATATATTCATGCGCTTGCAAAATATAAGGCCGAAGGCTTTAATGTAAAGATGATTGCACCGCCGCAGACTGTAGGCGATGTTGACTGCATCTCAATAATGAAGAATACACAGAATCTTGACGCTGCTAAAAAATTTGTTGATTTTATGCTTTCAAAAGAAGCTCAGGAATTGATGAGCTCTATAGATTTTACAATTCCGGTTAATCCTGAAGCAAAAGGTGCGGAAGGTTCAATTCCTGTTACAGATTTGGATTTAATTCAGTATGATGTACAGAAAGCTTCTCAGCAGAAGGACGAAGTTCTCAAGAAATGGGCGGCAGAAGTAAAATAGCTGGAAAAGGCATTTCATCGCTGACGGTTGTTTTTGGTGTGATTTGCCTTGCCTTAACTTGCTGTATAATTTTTCCTCTTTTTTGTGTTTTCTTAACACCGAAAATTTCTGATTTTATACAGGTTGCTTCTTCTTCTGTCTGGAAACAAGCCGCACTGAACACGCTTGTAGAATGCGTCTGCTCAACCGCGGCTTCTGTCTTAATAGGCTATATTTATGCTTATGCCGTCATAAACGGCGGCATTCCGTTCAAACGCTTTTTTTCATTTATTCCGCTTCTGCACCTTGTTACACCGCCATTTGTGGGTGGTCTTGCGTTTATTCTGCTGCTTGGGCGGCAGGGCTTTATTACAAACACAGTGCTCGGACTTGACGTTTCGCTTTACGGCTTTTGGGGGCTGCTTATAGCGCAGACGCTCTGCTTTTTTCCTATGGCTTACATGATTTGCGCTCAGACTTTGCAGAATATAAACCCTGCTTTGAAGCAGGCTGCAAAATCATTGGGGGCAGGGCAGCTTAAGACGTTTTTTGCTGTCATTCTGCCGCTTTCTGCGCCCGGTATTTTGTCAGCCGTTCTGTTTATAGCTGTTTCTGTTATGAGTGATTTTGGTAACCCGATGATTGTTGCAGGACGTTATAAGGTTCTTGCTGTAGAGATTTATACCCAGCTTACAGGTTGGGTAAACAGCGGCACCAGCGCGGTTTTGGGCATTCTGCTTGTGGTTCCGTCTTTAGTGCTGTTTGTGCTTCAAAACAAGCTGACCAAAAACGCCATGCTGAAAATAGCCACTATCGGCGGAAATTCACACACTGCTTCAGATGAGAGACAGAATACGGCGGTGCGGCTTTTGCTGACGCTGTTCTGCCTGTTCATAAGCCTTTGCGTTTTTGCCCAGTTTGCGGCAATTATAGCCGGAAGTTTTCAGAAGCTTTGGGGCATAAACGTGAGTTTTACGCTTGATCACATAAAGAATCTTGCAAGGTGCAGACTTGAGCTTTTGAACAGCATGCGTTTTGCTTTTGAGGCGGCTTTGATAAGCACATTTATTGCCGCTATGGCCGCTTTTATTGTTTACAGAACCGAATATCCGCTTAAAAAATATATAGATTCTGTCATTCAGCTTCCGGCGGCTGTGCCCGGCACATTATTCGGTCTTGCTTTTTCTTTGGCGGCGGCAAAGCTGAATTTTCATAATTCAAGGGTATTAATTGTAATTGCCATAGTTGTCGGCTTTGTTCCGTTTTCTTACCGCACGCTGGCGTCTGCCTATATGCAGATAAAACCAACTTTAGACGACGGCGCCCGCTCGCTTGGTGCGTCAAGGCTAAGGCTGCTTTTTTCTGTTATTCTGCCAATTTCAAAGACAGGCCTGTTCAATTCATTTATATACGATTTTGTCCGCGGTGTCGGCACAATGAGCGCGGTTATTTTTCTTGTTTCGTTTAATACACCGCTGGCATCTGTGAAAATTCTGAATCTGGCTGAACAAGGTTTCTGGGGCGATGCGGCGGCTCTTGCGCTGCTGCTGACGCTGATAACTTTTGCTGTAATCGGTGCAGGAAGTGTTATAATAAACTGGAGAAAACGGAAAATATGACTGAAAACCAAATTGCTTTAAGCTTAAAAGATATTTCATATTCATATAAAGGTAGTGATGCGCCGGTTATAAAAGATTTTTCACTTGACGTAATTAAGGGAAGCTTCACAACGCTTTTGGGCCCGAGCGGCTGCGGCAAGACCACGCTGCTCAGGCTTATTTCGGGTTTTCTTGTGCCTTCAGGCGGAATAATTGAATTAAACGGAATAAACCAGAAGGGAATTGAGCCTGATAAGCGGAAAATCGGCATGGTTTTTCAGAATTACGCGCTTTTTCCGCACATGTCTGTAAAGCAGAACATACTTTTCGGCTTAAAGCTCAAGCGCGATAAAACCACTGACAAAAAGCTTTCAAAAGAGCAGCAGGAAGAAAAAACCGCAAGTATAGCTGCAAATCTTGACCTTCAGAATCTTCTTGAGCGTTTTCCGAACGAACTTTCTGGCGGGCAGCAGCAGCGTGTTGCCCTGGCTCGCGCTCTTGTGCTTGATCCTGAAATTCTTCTGATGGACGAGCCGCTTTCCAGCCTTGACACAAAACTCCGCGAAAAAGTGCGCGAGGAACTCAAGATAATCCAGCAGAAACTGAAAATTACAACCGTTTATGTGACGCACGACCAGGAAGAAGCTTTGTCGCTGTCAGACACAATTGCGGTTATAAACGACGGTTCTTTGCTTCAGTATGGTACGCCGAGAGAATTGTATTTTAAGCCGCAGAATGATTTTACGGCTGATTTTGTCGGCAGGGCTAATTTTGTGAGCCTTGAAAATGAGACATACATAATCAGGCCGGAATGGTTTGAGCTTAACAAAACTGAAAAGCAGGGCATTGTTGAAGGCAAGGTTGTTTCGGCAAGCTTTTTGGGCGACAGAACCCGCTTTGTGATTGCTGCCTCAAAAATAGAGGGCAGTGCATGCAATGTATCAATAACAGCAGACCTTCCGACTTTAGAAACAAATTTTCTTGAAAAAGACGGCTCTGTTTCGTTGAACATTTCTCATAAATGGAAAATCTAAACTCAGCGGCTCTTTAAGAAGTGCGCCGCAGCCTGCCTCTTGATTAAGTTTAAACAAAAAAAAGGTGTCTGAAAAACTTCAGGCACCTTTTCTGTTTTAATAAAGCTTGTTATTGCTTGGCGTCAAAATTTTCTACCTGCTGATTAAGAGTGTTTGCAATAGTCTTAATCTGCTCTGCTGAAGAAGAAATATTCTCTGTTGCAGCGCTGAAGTTTTCAACACCGGCAGAAATCTGCTTTAACGTAATCAGAATCTGACCAGAAGCGGCAGACTGCTGCTGTATAATAGATGTAATCTCGCGGGCAGAATCTGCTGTGATTTCTGCGGCGCTCTTGATGCTTGCAAATTTAGCTTCAAGTTCGTCTGCTGTTGCACAGCCTTCGTTGATTTTGGCTGTTCCGCTTTCACTGGCAAGAATCAAAGTATCAGAAGAATGCTGAATGTTTGTAATGCGCTCTTTGATCTGCTTTGTGTTGTCAATAATGCCGTCAGCAAGGCGCCGGATTTCGCTTGCAACAATGTGGAAGTTTTTACCGGCTTCGCCTGCACTGGCTGCTTCAAGCTCTGCATTAAAAGCAATGATTTTTGCCTGATCGGCAACGCTTGTAATCATTGTAACAATTTCCCAAATGTTGTCGATTTCTTTGCTGAGTTTCTTGATGCCTTCAATTGTGTTTGCATTTGCATCAAATATTTCGTGAAGCTTCTGAACGTTTACTTCAAGTGCTACAGCGCCGTCAGCAACGTCTGTTGTGGTTTTTTCTGCAACAGAAGAAACATCTTCGATTTTGGTTGCGATATTCTCCGAAAGATTGTTTGAGTCTTCCATTGTTGCAACAATTTCTTTTACGGCTGCGCTTTGTTCCTGTGATGTAGCGGCTGTCTCTTTTGCAACAACTACAAGATTCTGTGTCTGTGAGAAGAGGTTAGTACCTAAATCTTTTTCTTCTTCACGCATCTTATAGAATTTTACCATAGCAGTGTAAAGACCGGCACCAAGTACGAGAATTGCAGCTGCAACAATAAAATAGATTACGACAGCAAAGCCTGAATAAAGCGATTTTGATGTATACTGTGAAGATACAATCATGTTCCAGGTAGTGTCGGGTATTTTCTGAATAAAATATTCACCCTTTTCAAACTTGAAGGATTCGCGTTCGGCGCGGTTCTTTTTTTCCATTACAGAAGAGATTTTCTTTAAAAGTCCTGCTGAAAGCACTTCTTCTATGCTTGCGCCTTTTTCAACCAAAGACTGGTCTCTTGCAGCGATAATCTTCATGTCATCGTCAAAGAAATAACACTCAATGGTCTTAGGCAGTCTTGCGAATATATGTTCCTGCATGTATTTGCCTACAGAAAGTGCTGTACCGATTGCGCCGACAGTCTTTCCGTTGTTGTCAAATACTGGCGCGCCAATCTGAATCTTGCTTTCGCCTGTGCGCAGATCTGGAGCAACTGCAATTGTGTATGGTGTTGTTTTTGAAAGCGCCATAACCCTGTCAAGCACTGGTTTCAGTACGGGAACAGCAGACAGCGGCACAGGCGGTGTGTCTGACATATATACAATGTCGTTTACCGGAGAGTAATACAAAGACCATTGGTCTGCAAATCTGCCTGTGTACAGAGCAGCTTCAGCAGCCATATCTTTGCTGTATTCAGAATTATTCGGATTAGAGCAGTATTTTTTTGTAACGACTGAATTAGCAAATTGAATTGTCATTTTTGCTTCGTTTGTTACATTATCAGTAAGACCGCTGATTGTGCGGTCAATGAATTGCGGCAGCCGGATTTCAACGCTGTTAAAGAACATTGATTTTGCTACAATTTGATAAACAAGTGTCATGATAGCAATTAATACAACCTCGGTTATTACTATTGGCAAGGTTATCTTCTTTATGCGTGTCATTGTTTTTGTTTGAGATTCAACTGCTTCTTTAGGCATAAAAGATTCTCCTTAAAACTCAGTCTTCATTAAAATAGTAGATATTTTGAGTTTAACACGAGAATCAGGAAAAAGGTAAATTATTTTTAATAAAAATCACTAAAATTCAGAGGAAATTGAGATTTTAAAAGAAATACTTAAAATCAACAAAAAAAATATTCTACGCCTATTGACAAAAAATTGTTTGGCGTGTATCTTATTGACACTTACGGGCGATTAGCTCAGCTGGGAGAGCACCTGGTTTACACCCAGGTTGTCGGGGGTTCGATCCCCTCATCGCCCAAAAGACCATCTGAAAACAGATGGTCTTTTTTTTGCCCTTTCCAGATTATTCATTCAATAAGATAAATTAAGTTGCACAAAACCCCGAAAGGCAAAATTGTGCAAATAGACTTGTGAGGAGGGAACTGTATACAAGCTGTCGGTTTTTGTGCAAACAAAAAGCGACACTTTTCGCCGAATAAACTCAAGTCGTAGATTGGACTATTGCGAAAAGAATTTCGCCGATTAGGCTTCCATCGTAGATAAAGCTATTTCGAAAAGCTTGACACTTTTTGCGAAAGTCTGTATAGTAATCAGCGTTACGGGCGATTAGCTCAGCTGGGAGAGCACCTGGTTTACACCCAGGTTGTCGGGGGTTCGATCCCCTCATCGCCCAAAAGACCATCTGAAAACAGATGGTCTTTTTTTGCTTTTTTAGTCTTTCTTCCCGCCGGATTTTTTCACATTTTGTTGTTATTTTCATATTAATAAATTATAATGTTAAGCATCTGATAAATCTCGCAAGGCAAATGCTCCATGAGATTTTGAATGTTCCAAATAGCTGTAGGAGGCTGTAAAAAAATGGAGAAGTTGTTTAAACTAAAGGAGAACGGAACAACTGTAAAGACAGAAATTGTTGCCGGTCTCACAACTTTTATGACAATGGCTTATATCATTGCATTGAACCCGAATCTTTTAACAGGATTTGACGTCGGTTCAAGTTTGTGGAATGGTATTTTCCTTGCTACTTGTATTGCTTCTGCAATCGGTATGTTTGTTATGGCTTTAGCTGCCAACAAGCCTTTTGCAATGGCACCTGGAATGGGCTTGAACTCATTCTTTGCATTTGTAATTGCTCAGATTGTTTCTATTACAGGTTTGTCTTATGTAGAATCTTTCCAGGCAGGCTTAATCATCATTTTGATTGAAGGTATTATCTTTATAATTCTTTCAATTTTCAATATCCGCGATAAGATTGTAAACGCAATTCCGCTCGGTGTACGCCTTGGTATCGGACCGGCTATCGGTCTTATGCTTATGAACATCGGTCTCGGCTCTAACTGCGGTATTTACTCTGACAAGGGCGGCCCTTTCTATGTAATGAGAGACTTCTTCGGTGCTCTTACAGCAGGTTTTGCAAAGACAAACATCGGTTCCGGCTATGGAATGATGGTATTGACTGTAGCAACAATGTTCATCGGTCTTTTTGTAATTATTGCTTTGAGCCACAAAGGTGTTAAGGGTGCAGTTATTCTTGGAATGCTTGTTGCCTCAATCATTTATTGGATTGGCGAAGTTGTTTTCTTCAATATCAATCCGTTTGCTGCTCTTGCTTCTGCATCTTGGGTTCCTCCATTCGGCGATATGGCTTCTACAACATTGTTCAAGTTCAATTTTGCAGCTCTGCCTCAGATCGGCTGGTTCACAATCATCACATTGATTATCACTTTCTGTATCATCGATATGTTTGATACAATCGGTACTTTGGTTGGTACTGCTTCTAAAGCAAATATGCTTGATAAAGACGGAAACATGCCAAACATGAGAGAAGCTCTTCTTGCTGACGCTGTTGGTACTGTAGCAGGTGCATGTACAGGTACTTCAACTGTTACAACATTTGTTGAGTCTGCTTCTGGTGTTGAAGCCGGTGGCCGCACAGGTCTTACAGCTCTTACAACAGGCATTATCTTCCTGCTTTGTATCTTCATTTCACCGATCGCAGCAATTATCCCTTCTGCAGCAACATCAGCTGCATTGATTTACGTTGGTATTTTGATGCTCTCTAACCTCAAGAAAATCGATTTTGAGGATATTACTCAGGCTGCACCTGTATTCATCATGCTTCTTGCTATGCCTATTTCAGGTTCTATCGGTCACGGAATTGGTCTTGCTTTGATTACATTTACAGTTATCAAGATTGCAACAGGCAACTCAAAGGACGTTTCTGTTCTTACATTTATTCTTTCAGCAATCTTCCTTGTAAAATTCTTCCTGGCAGTCTAATTGATCTTTAGCTGAATTTAAGGCGGCTGATATACGGGTTATTCCCGCTGTCAGCCGCTTTTTTTATTGGGTGTGGCTGTGCACGCTTTTATAAAGCGGTGCTCTTTAGTTAGACTTCGATTTTTAGTTCTTCAGCCAGCTCTTTGATTTTTTCTTCGGGCAGATCTGTAATTTCCGCAATTTGCACTATAGTACCGATGTGCTTCAGAAGCATATTCCGCGCTGCTTCAAGTTTGGCTTCAGTTTTTGCTTCTTCCATTATGTCAAAGTCGTGGATATTGCATCTCATATAGTCACTCCTGAACTGCTCGTTCTCTTTAGCTTTTTCTACGCTTTTGAAGATACCGGCTGTAAAATCATCTTCCGGCACATTTGTACTGATGTAATGCAGAAATGCGTAAATTTCCGGGTCGCTTTCCTTTTTATACGCACTTGCATTATAAAAGACTTTGTGCGTTTTGTCATCAAACTCTTTTTCGGGGTGATTCTCGAAGACGGTCTTTGTTTTGTAGCATGGCTCACCCAAGTTGAAAGGGTCAGTCTTACAGATGAAAATCACATAACTTTCTTTAAGTTCTTTAAAATTTGCACCTTTTGCGAGTAAGTCCATGTCAATCATTGACTGATAGTAGCGTGTGCGTTTTTCGATTTCTGCAAATTTCTTATTTTGAATTTCGATGTCGTAGACTTTGTCAGAGTCTTTGACATAAACGTCAAAACGCACGCCCCGCGTTTCATAATACGGTGCAATAGTTTCCTGCAAAGTTATAAGCTCAAGCTTTTCAACTTTGATGTGCAGAAGCCGCTCTATAACACCTTTGCAGATTTCCTCATTTTTCATTATAGCACCGAACATATAGTCATCGGTAAAGGTTAGTTCTTCGATAGTTTTCATTATGAAGCTCCTTTAATTATTTTTCATAATGACTATCAATAAAAAATTTGTTTTTTTGTGTCTTTTTGAGAAAAAACTTAAAGATTTTACAAAAAATATGGGTTTATTCTTCTGGCGGGAGAACGCGCTTGTAATAGTCTTTATCGAGAATGAGAGCCGAGTAGTGTACTTCGTCTTGAAGCTGCTTCTTTATCTTAGCGGCTTCTTCCTCACTTACGCTCCCGCCGTCTAAGGTTACGGCTTTGTTAGTGTCGCTTCTGTATTTGATTTTGTCTGTAATTACGTTGGCACTTTTCAGTACAACAAACGGCGGTGTGTCGCTGAAAATGTCATGCCCCATAAGAAGGCGCGAATCGTATTCAAGTCCAAAAAGATTGGAAATCGTCGGCACAATGTCCATATTCGAGCAGATTTTGTCAACCTCGCACGGTTCCTGTGACGGATTAAAGAGAATCAGGCTGTTTCTGTAAAGCTCAAACGTAACGTCAACGTGGCTTTTCATAAGCATTCTGTGCTGGGCAAGCTCAAGCCCATAAGGGTAGTGGTCAGCGGCAAGCACAATTACTGTGTCTTCGGCTTTGCCCCTTTTGTTCAGCTCCTCAAGCAGAAAAGCGAGCGCGCGGTCTAGCTCAATATTGCATGCAAAAAAGGCTTTTACGGCTTCATCTTTATACGGCAGATTTTCAACCAAATCTTTGTTTTTGATTGCCATAGCGTTTGCCCAAAAATTATAGGGCAGGTGACCGCTTATGGTCATGTAATAAACATGGAATTTATCTTCATCAATATAGTCTTTTATTGTTTCCTGCATCATCTCAAGGTCAGAATCGGGCCATTTGTCTGTCTTGCGGTAGCCGTCACCCATTGAGACAAATTGATAGCCGAGATGAGGATGCGTAAGGTTACGGTCGTAGTAGCTTCCCAGATAATTGTGGTATGCCATTGTCTTGTAACCCAATTTTTTAAACTGATTGCCGAGTGCAAACGGCAGATAGTTTTTTACAGAATCTTTGAGACTGTATGTCCCGGATTTTGGAATAAGACCGAGACAGTTTACATATTCGCCGTCTGTTGTAGAGACTTCCCAATATGGCGTGTAGAAATTCGTAAAATAAAAGCCGTCATGAATCATGTGATAGAGCGTCGGCGTTATTTCAGGGTCTGCGGCAAAGGAAGCGAAGCTTTCGGCTGTGATATAGATGAGATTTTTGTCCTTAAAAAGCCCTGTGTATTCGTTCTGCGCGTCAGGCTTCCTGTTCTTAAAGTACAAGTCCATCTGGTGTGTTGTTTCGTCCGCGTCATCGGCAAGAAGCTTGTCAAAATCTATGTCGAGCATGTTGTACTTTGTCTTGTGCTCAGTTTCTGTAATAACAGGCGCTTCTATGTGAAGTTCATGGACTTCAGTTGCTTTTGCTGTGTGCGTGCTGTCGAATAAACTGCTGATTTTTCCGAGAACAATTTCTTCCGCTGTTCTTTTGTTCTGCAAAATCATGCGCTCGCCGTCTAATGCATAAGCATGAAGCGCGCCGGCAGTCAGAACTGTTACATCAACCGGCTTCTTTTCTGTCAAAACGCTGTACAGACTTCCGTTATCCGGCAACGCTCCGCAGATAAAAACAATGAAAAAAAGCTTGAACATAACCAGAAGCCCGGCGCATATTGCAATATGCTTAAAGCTGAGTCTTTCTTCATTTATAAGATTTTTTATCTGGCGTATCTGGCTTTTCTTTGCTTTCTTAAGCTTCTGCAGCTTTGCTTTGAGAAGCTTTTTGCGCCTTTTTGTGTGGTTTGCGTCAATAAAAAGAGGAATCAGCGCAAAAAACAGTGGCAGCAGTGATAAAAGCAGAAAATAACGGTTTTTGTGGATTGTGCCAGCTACTATCTGCGGAAAATTTGTCAGCGCGTCTGTTCCGTTCAGTATTACACCGAGCGAACTGTATGTGGCAAAAACGCCGTAAAAGCATATTTGAATGCACTCCGCAAGAACAATAAGCACAAGCAGAATTGCCGCCGTTATTTTCGCCAAAGTTTTGGGCAGAAGAAAGCTGATTACGCCAAAGCTGAGCGCGCTGCTCAAAAAAAGCAGCAGCGTTTCTGGCTTATAAAGCGCAAGTTCACCATTTGAAGCGAAAAGCAGAAGCCCGTGTGCAAAGATAAGTGCAAATGCAGCAAGACTGGCTGATACACAGCTCCGCACTATCCGGGACGGACGCGGATTAAGCGTTTTCATTACATTCCGTAAAGAACTTGATTAGAAGCAGTGTATGCAAGCTTTTTGCGGGCCGCGTTGATTGCAGCCCATTCAGACTTTTCAGTTGCTTCAGAAATAATTGTTGTGGCAAAAAGCTCTTTGTTCTGAAGTATGTGCCGTGCCTTTAACTCGGCGCGCAAAACTACGTGAAAACCTGCATCAGTTTTTTCAACTGTGTCGTATTTGACTGTACCGTAGATGAGGTATGTTACGCTTTTGCCGAAAAGCTCTGATGCTGAACGCTGTACGGCGGCGTCATTTTTTGAAACAACCTCGTTTACAAAGTCGCAGTTGCCGATGCGTGTAAAGCCTTTTTTGATAAGCTCTGTTAATACGGCTGATGAAGTCTCTGAGTTTGAAGTTATCGGCTTGCCGGCTTTTGTAAAGTCTACAATTGCAATTGAGCCGCCGCTTGCTTTCATGTTGGTAGCAACAAGGTAGGGCAGGTCTATAGACGGTGCGTTCGCAAAGTCTGTGTACACAATTTCAGGCAGGTCAACTTTGAATGTAGCTGAAGAACTGATTGCGCCCTGAAATGCAGGGCTTGTAAACTCGATTGTTCCGTCTTCAGAAGGCTCAAGAACCTGTTTGGCTGTTGTTTTTTTGCCTTCTTCATCAATTATTGGATATGTAACTGTGTATTTTAAGTTCTGCGGGTTTACCATGCCTGTTTTTGAAACAAGCTTGACAGAAAAAGCTGATTTGAATGCCTTGCCTTTTGTTGTTGCAGGCGGCACAGCTACTTTTTCAAATTCAACATCATTAAGATAATCATTTATAGTGTTTTCAATGAATGCAAAAGTTTCGCTGATGTCTTCTTTGTTTGGTTCTTCTTCGTTGTTTATGTAGTCTTTTGCGTTCTGCCAGATTTCAAGTCCGGTGATGTAATCGCGCTCTTCAACTGCTTTATTGAATGCTTTAAGAATGGTCTTTGACTTAGACGGCTTTGCTTTTTTGGGTTGTTCTGCCGGTTTTTCAGTTTCGTTCTGAACGGCAGTTTCTTCAGTTGCAGGAATTTCCTGGGTGTTTTCAATTGAGCCTGAAGCAAAAACAAAAGACGATGCCGCCATAATAACGGCTAAACTTATAATCGAAAAAAATAACTTCATTTTAATACTCCATAGATGTGCAAAAATATAGGGAATCTCTAAAAACTTCAGTTTTTAGAGATAACTTTGAAAATGCGATGTTGTAAATCGCGCCATTTTAGCGATTTACAACTCGGCGTATCTCTAAAAAGTCACGACAGTGAGTTTTTAGAGATACCACGTACTATTATAATACTCTAACAAATATATCAGAAAAAAATCATTTATGGAAGCTAAAAGCTTTATATAGCTGAATATAACAAATATTTAGCGTAAAACTCCATTTTTCAAGCTATTGCATGGTAAGAGGGACGTCTTTCCCCAAAAAAATAAACTTGACTCTGTGAGTCAGCTTCGCTACGATTAAGCTATGAGAGCAACACAAGCACATATTCATCTTGATAATTTAAGAAAGAACATTGAAGTCATTAAAGGCTTTGTTCATAATAATGCGAAAATCTGTATTCCGGTAAAGGCAAATGCTTATGGCCATGGTGCAACACGTGTGGCAATTGCTGCAATAAAAAGCGGCGCAGATTTTCTTGCAGTCGCTTCTATTCAAGAAGGAATAGAACTCCGTGAGTCGGGTATAGTTGCTCCGATTCTGTCGCTGAGCCTTCCCACACCGGACGAAATACCTTCGATTATAGTACATTCTATTACGCCGCTCGTCTTTGACCCGGAATTTATAGCCCAGCTTGCCGAAGCCGCATCTAAAATGCACCGCACAATTCCTGTGCACCTAAAAGTTGACACCGGCATGGGGCGCATCGGCTGTTCTTATGAAGAAGCCTGCAAAGTGGCAAAGCTCATTGCTTCTAAAAAGTCTCTGTTTCTTGAAGGCACATGCACACATTTTGCCGCAAGCGACTCGCTTGAACAATCTGACGTAGAATATACAAAGCTTCAGTTTTCACGCTTTATGCAGGCTGTTGATTCAATCAAAAAAGAGGGCATTAATCCTGGCATTGTGCATTGTGCAAATTCCGGGGCAGTGCTGCTTTATCCTGAAATGCACCTCGATATGGTTCGCCCGGGCATTATCGTTTACGGTTATTTCCCGGATGAAGGCTCTGAAAACGAGCAGATCCGCGCTTATCTTGAAAAGAAAAGCAAAAAAACAATCGAACTTTTCCCAGTAATGGAAGTAAAGACACAGGTTGTTACGATTAAGCGCGTAAAAAAAGGCGACTCAATCTCTTACGGCAGAACATGGACGGCAGAAGAAGACACAGACATTGCTACTCTGCCTGTAGGCTATGCAGACGGTCTTTTGCGCCGGCTTTCTCCAGGACTTAACGTGCTTATAAACGGAAAATTGTTTCCAGTTGTCGGAAGAATATGCATGGATCAGTGCATGGTCAACCTCGGCACAAACCACAACGTAAAGCTCTGGGACTCTGTTACAGTATTCGGCCCGAACAAAGACGGACCTTCTGCCGCAGATTTGGCTTTGAATGCCGGTACAATTCCTTATGAGATTACGTGCAACGTAAACAAGCGTGTGCCTAGAATCTTCTTTGACTGACACACCGATGATTTTTGCTGACTCGCATTTTCATTTGACAGAAGAATTCTCTGCAAAACTTGAAAATGCGCCTGCTTTGGCAGGAACAATAAATGTATCTTCTATTGAAGAATTCAGAAAAGCTCAGGAAATCAAAAAATCCCCTTTATTGCAGAAAACTGCTGTAGCTTTCGGCGCATTCAGTTTTTTTGATAAACTTGATGATTCAAAAGCTGTGCTGTCGCTTGGAAAAAACTCGCTTGATTTGCTTGACTCTGTCTTGCGCGATAATTCTGAAGCTGTAGATGCTGTGGGTGAGGCTGTGGTTGACGCAGCTTTGCCTGAACGGCGCGGAACTTTAGACGCGCAGCTTGAAATCTTTAGAGGTGAGCTTGAGCTTGCAGAAAAATATGGCAAAACTCTTGTAGTTCATTGTGTGCGCACAATGCCCTTAATTTTTGAGCTTGCGCCTGTGCTTAAAAAACTTCCGGCTGTGGTTTTTCACGGTTGGGGCGGTTCTGTAAACGAAGCAGAAAGCCTTTTGAAGCGCGGCATAAACTGCTTCTTTTCTTTCGGAACAGCGCTTATAAACGGAAAAAAAAGCGCAGCTGCTTGTGCCGCCGCGCTTCCGTTAGAGAGAATCTTGTTTGAAACAGATTTTCCATACTGCAGTGTAAAAGGCATGCGCCTTAGTCAGCTTGAAACAATCAAGAATGTGTATTCTTTTGCAGCTGCAAAGCGTTCTGTCAGCATGGAAGATTTAGCTGTTCAAGTTTACTGCAATTTTTCAAGAGCTTTCTTTAGCTCAGCTATGAATTCGTTATAGCGTTTGTCGATTTCAGGCAGAAGCGGCAGCGGGTCGCCTTCGGCTTTGCCTCTGTAGATTGCTTCAGCCTGTGCGCAGATTTCCTGAAGCCGTTCGCCGCCGATTGTTGCGCTTGAACCTTTAAGACGGTGCACTTTTGATGCGGCTGCATCATAGTCATGGGCGTTTGTAAGCTTTGTCATTTCTTCAACGTCTATTCCGCCGTTTTTCATGAATTCTTCTATAAGCTCGCGGTAAAGCTCGGCGTCGCCGCCCATCATCTCGAGTCCGTTTTCGAAGTTAAGTGTCTGCTTTTCCATAAAATTGAACCTCCCGATTTGTAAAAAGTGCTTGCCATGTCTTTTTATTCTAGCCTATTTTTTCTATATTTGCTATAATTTTCATATGAAGCGAATTTTTATTTTTCTTTATGCAACTGCCATAGCAGCACTTTTGTTTTCGGTTTCATTGTTTACACTGTCTTTTGGCATTGAAATGTGTGCTTTTCCGCTGATGCTTGTTTTTACGGCAATCTTTTCATTAGTAGCTTTATTCAGTCTGAAAAAACGGCCCTCTCCGCGTCTTGTTTTTTCAACTAGAAAATTCTGTGAATATGCGCCGTTTGTTGCAATTGTTGCTTTTGTATTGCGCCGCGCCGGTGTAAGTGATACAAGCTATACGCTTGATTTTATAAGTGTAATCTTCTGGGTAATGATCCTTGTGTTTTCGTGCCTTTCGGTTTTCTTCTTGAAAGAAAAACGGATGCCGTTCAAATTCAAGGAAAAAAAGCAGAAACCTTCAGTTATTAAACGCATTTTCTTTGAGCTTGCAGACTGGATTGATGCTTTTGTTCAGGCTGCCTTTATTGTTTCTTTTGTAAACGTATTTGTTTTTCAGCTTTATGCCATTCCGTCTGAATCTATGGTGCCGCAGTTTTTGATTGGCGACCGCGTTGCTGTGTTCAAGACTGCATCAGGTCCGTCTTTTCCGTTGTCAAAAGTTGCATTGCCGCGCGTTGTGTCTTATAAACGCGGTGACATCGTAGTTTTCAGAAACCCTCATTATGCTTCTGGCAGAAAATATGAAGTAAAAACCTTTGTAAACCAGCTTGTCTACATGCTCTCTTTTACAACCGTAAATCTTGCTTATGATGAATCCGGGCAGATGCTTGCCGACCCGCTTGTAAAGCGCGTTACAGGTGTTCCGGGCGAGCAGCTTGTTATGGTTGACGGCGTGCTCTATTCAAGAACCGCTTCTGACCTTGATTTTAAGCCTGTAGAGCTTGACGCTAAATTTGCAAAATATAATCTTAACGAGCTTGATTCTTCTTTAAAGAGAAAAGTTCATGATTTTCCTATTACAAATGATGATTTCAAATCACTTTGTGAAATAGAAGAAAAACGCAAAAATCTTGATATTGAAAGCGCAAAGCTTGAATGTCTGCGTATTGCCTCTCAGTTCAATATGCTTTGTACAGAGCTAGGCAGTTTCAAGCCGTTCTTGGTTGGCGACTGGCAGACTTTTCTCAGCGGCAAAGATTTGTGGGTTTATTCGCTGTTCTCTAATATCGATAATCTGACACAGCGGCTTATGACCCAGGAAGGCGGAGTGATCTGGTTTAGTACCTTTATGACTGACTGGACTAAAAACTGCCCTTCAGGCAAAACGCCGGTAGCAGATGATCCTTATGAAGACTCAATGTACCGCCTGAACATTCTGATGAAACTTACGGCCGGAAGAATTGTGGTTCATAATGTTGAGACATATCTTAAAACAGGCAGTTTCAGCAACGACGATGATGAACGCCGCAAGTTAATGACTGATGCGCAGAATCTTTATAAATATTCGCTTTTTAATGACAGCAGAAATATGCCGGTTTTTCCTGAAAACAAAGACGGAAGACCTTCTTTTATTGAAAAGAACGAATACTTTATGATGGGCGACAACCGTTTCAACTCACTTGATTTGCGCCATTCTTATGACCAGACTTTAATTCCTGTAACTGAAGCTGACGCATATTCGCTGAAATACTATTCAAGGCTTGCACCTCAGACTGTAAATGCTTCACGTATTTTAGGCACAACAACCCTGCGCTTCTATCCGTTCAACCGCTTCGGGCTGACGCAGACAAAAGTAAAATAAACTTGGTTCGGCGCAAACTTTTGAGGCTTGCGCCGTTCCGCTTTTAAACAGTGTCTTAGCGCTTTTTTATGGAGCGCAGGCATTTGTTGAGAAAGCCGCGTTTTAGCGGTTCGTCTTTTACAATCAGGTGAGAGAGCGTAACACCTTCGCCGCTTGCTGCGTCTTTTGTAAGCACCGCGCCGTTTATGTCGTTCCAGAAAGAAGGTTCAAGCCCCGGAGTAAGCACTTTTTCTGTGCGCAGAATTGCAATGTCATTATAGCCGATTCTTTCACCGGCGCTCATGTCGCGCATAAAATGAATTGAGCGGTTTGTTCTTGTGTAATTTGCTTTTTCAGACGGCGCAAGCTTTTTTACGCCGCTGCCCAAAACAGCAAGCACTTTTTCTTCGCTGTAAAATCTGTTCAAAGCTGAGATAATTTCTTCTTTTGTGGAATTTTCCGCTTGCCGTACAGTTTCTACCATTTTCTTAAAGTCTTCTGGAGTAAGCGCAACAGGGTCATCAAGCCCGCCGCCTTCTTTGCTTAAGCAGATGTGCTTTTCTATAACAGATGCGCCGCAGGCGGTTGCAAGCACTGGCACCAGCACAGGGTCAAGGCTGTGATCGCTTACACCCATTTCAATGCCGAATATTCTGCTCATTGGTTCAAGAACATTCAGGTTGTAGTCAGTTTCTGGAGCAGGGTAGCTTGTCACGCAGTGGAGCAGGGCAATGTTTGCAAGACTGCCGTCCGGGCGGTTTGCTTCTATTGTTTCAAGAGCTGCTTCTATGTCTTTAAGCTTTGAGACGCCGCTTGAAAGAATAATCGGAATGTCACCGGCTTTTGCGGCGGCGCGCGCTATAAGCGGCAGATGGTTCAGTTCAGGTGAGGCAATCTTTATTGCAAAAGGTTCAAGCGCAATCAGCTCGTCTAAGCTTTGCAGTCCGAATGGAGAGGCGCAGAAACCTACACCGCAGGCTTTGCAGTAGTCCTTGCACTTGAAAAAAAAGTTCTTGGTTACTTCAAGCTTCTTAAACCTGTCGTAAAGCCGTATATTTCCGCCCGGAAGTGCTACAAAACCTGTGTCCGGGTGAAGAATCTCGTCTGCATAGACTATCTGAAATTTTACGCAGTCCGCACCGGCGGCAACTGACGCTTCTATTAGTTTTTGCGCTTCTTCAAATGAACCGCCGTGAGCAGTTCCAACTTCCGCAATAATGAATGGATGACCCTTTTGAAAAATGTTCATGTTCATTTATCGGTTTTTGGGGAAACTGTTATTAGACAAGTTCAGAAACTCGCTTGGCTTTGCGGATACTCCGGCTCTTTAGGTGGCAAAGTTTGCCGTTTTATGCGTTTTTCCGCATATTGACGCTATTTTCTCTATATGCTAAACTCTTGAAATAAGGCTTATATCTGCCTTTACTAGTGACTTTTAATTTGTAATTTATTATAAGGAGACATCATGTCAGGACATAGTAAATGGGCGACAATTAAACACGCCAAGGGTGCAGCCGATGCAAAACGCGGTCAGTTGTTCACCAAATTTATTAAGGAAATTTCTATTGCAGCAAGAATGGGCGGCGGAGACCCTAACTCAAACCCACGTTTGAGAACTGCAATTCTTAAGGCACGTGCAGCTAACATGCCTAAAGACAATATCGAACGCGCAATCAAGAAAGGTACAGGTGAACTTGGCGCTACAACATTCGAAGAATTGGTTTATGAAGGATTCGGCCCGGGCGGAGTTGCTATTCTCGTTGAAGTCTTGACTGATAACAAGAACCGCGCAGCTGCAAACGTACGCAACATCTTCAACAAGACAGGCGGAAACCTCGGTACAACAGGTTCTGTTTCTCGTATGTTCGAGCGCAAAGGCGTTATTGAATTTGACGCAGAAAAAGTTTCAGAAGAAGAAGTAATGGACGTTGCTCTTGAAGCTGGTGCTGAAGATATCGTTACAGAAGACGGCATCATCACAGTTACAACAGCTCCAAATGACTTTACAGCTGTAATGGAAGCTTTTGAAGCAAAACAGAAACCAGCATCTGACGACAAAAAGAAAGAGGAAGAAGAAGACGATCCTTGGAAGCCACTTTCTGCAGAAGTTGCCATGGTTCCATCTTCTTACCAGGCTCTTGATGCTGAAACAGCACGCAAATGCGACAAGCTTACAGACAAACTTGAAGAAGACGATGACGTTCAGAACGTCTATACAAATATTGAATATCCAGATGGATATGAAGCTGAGTAATCAGCAAAAGGTTTCTGACAGTTTTTCTGTCAGTTAAAATCTTGTCTGAACTGCCCGAGACAAATTGTAAAAAACAATCTGGATCGGGCTGTTTGTTTTTAAACTGAAAGTGCAGAATATAACTGATTTGAAAAAAAGACGAATCCTCGGCATAGATCCGGGGCTTGCCTCAACCGGTTGGGGAGTTATTGACGTATCAGGCTCCCGGATGATTCACATTGCTCATGGTGTAATTGAAACTACAAATCAGATGAAACATCAGGTGCGCCTGCTTGAAATCTACAACCGGGTTCTTGCTGTTCTACGCGAATATAACCCGAATGAGGCAAGCATGGAAGCTTTGTATTTTGCAAAGAACGTAACGTCTGGTCTTGCCGTTGCAGAGGCAAGGGGAGTTGTTACGCTGTGCCTCACACAGAACACCGTTCCGCTTGTGGAATATTCGCCGCTCTCTATAAAGCAGTGTGTTGTAGGCTCGGCTAAAGCTGAAAAAAAGCATGTCCAGCAGTATGTAAAGCTGCTTTTGGGGCTTGCTGAAATTCCAAAGCCGGACCATGCCGCCGATGCTCTTGCCGCCGCAATAACCCATACAATGAATACACCGTCTGGAATAAGCGCCTTATAAAGCCTTTAAAACAAAAAAGACCAAGATTTGCAAACCTTGGTCTTTGCGTCTGACACGATTCGAACGTGCGACCTGCGGATTCGAAGTCCGACGCTCTATCCAGCTGAGCTACAAACGCAGAATTTATAAAGGCACTGAAATCTGTTCAGTGCCTTTAGTAAAGGGTGCCTGATGGGATTTGAACCCACGACAACCAGATCCACAATCTGGCGCTCTACCCCTGAACTACAGGCACCATGCGTTAGCAATGGAAATAAAGTACATCAAAAGTTGAGTTATGTCAAGTACTGCCTTGACAAATACATTGGAAAGAAAACGCCCGCCAATAAGTCTTTTCTATTTTTATAAAGTTTTATACAGCTTTTACTTGTTGAGTTTTGCGAGATAGTTTATACTGAACTTATGAAATGGTTAATTGTTACTCCCCGGGCAGACAGTCCTGCTGTTGATGCAGTACAGTGTTTTTTGCATGAAAACATGGTAAAGTCTGTTCTGTATGCTGTAGAAAATCAGAAAAATATAGTATCTCTGGATAAGGCTGACGTAACATTTAAGAAGATTAAAAAAAGTTTTTCAGAAACAACACATTGTATCTTTTTGGATGCCGGTAAATATCTTTCAGATTCTCTGCTGCCTTATTTGTGCGGTTTTTTGTCAGGACGGAATATTCCTGTTTTTGTAACAGGTTATGCTTCTGCAAAAGAATTGCCGGCTGTATTTTCAGGTTTCAAGACATTCTCAACAGAAGAAAAGCTTGTAAGAGAGCTTGCAAAACGCTTTGTTGAATATCTTGAAGAAGAAACAAAAGCGAACGCAAAAAAAGTGCTTTACGAAAAAGGGCTGCCGTTTACGCCTGACTGCTTTTCTTTTCAGATTGCAAAAGGAAACCAGGACACATGCAGACTTTTTTTGCAGGCTGGAATGGACGTCAACGATGTTGATTCTGCCGGAACGCCGATGTTGTGCAATGCCGCAAGAGCAGAACACAAAGACATTGTTCAGCTGCTTTTGGATAGCGGCGCAGACGTCAACGCAATTTCTAAAGACCGCGGTTATTCACCGTTAATGGACGCAATCTGGCGCGAGAATGTTGAGATTGCAGAAATCTTTATAAAAGCCGGTGCAGACCTTAATTTGATAAGCAACGACGGGCAGTCTCCGCTTATTCTGGCTGTAGGCAACGGAAACGAGAAAATCTGCGAGCTTCTTGCAAAGAACGGCGCTGACGGAAAGTTGAAAGACCATATGGGCATGACCGCTTATGGTTATGCAAAACTTTTTAAGAAAAATGCAATTCAGGCAATTCTGGAAAAATATGGCAAAGCAGACTAAAAAATATTGTGCAGTTTTTACAGGCGGCGGAACAGGCGGTCATATCTATCCTGGTCTTGCCGTTGTAGATGAGCTTAAAAAAAAGCATGAATGTCTTGTTTACTGGCTCGGCTCTTCAAGGGGAATGGACCGAGTTCTTGTTGAAAAAAGCGGTTCATGCGACAAGTTTATAGGAATTCCTTCTGGCAAGCTGCGCCGTTATTTTTCGCTTAAAACTGTTGCAGATATGTTCCGCATTGTTGCCGGCTGCATCAAGGCTTTTTTTGTGCTTTTAAGGCTCAAGCCTGATTTTGTGTTTTCAAAAGGCGGGTTCGTCAGTGTTCCGCCATGTTTTGCGGCAAAGCTTCTGGGAATTCCTGTTTATACACATGAATGCGATTTTTCGCCCGGGCTTGCAACAAGACTGAACACAAAATGTGCAAAACGCATATTTGTGTCTTATGCTGACACAATGGAATTTTTTCCAAAAGCAAAGCAGGGCGCAATAACCGTAACAGGCAACCCTGTGCGACCGGTATTTTATCAGGCTGAAGCTGCGCTCGGCGCAAAGTTTTTGGGTTTTTCTGAAACAGAAAAGCCTGCAAAGCCGGTGCTTCTTGTTTTGGGCGGTTCTGGCGGTGCAAAGCAGATAAATGAGCTTGTCTGGCAGAATCTGGCTTTTTTGTGCGAGCATTTTGTTGTTGTTCATCAGATTGGTGCGTCACAAAAGACAGAAGCTTTTTCCGCAGAAGTTCAGAAATTAATAGATGAAAAGCTTTATATGCCTTTTCAGTTTATATACCAGGAAATGCCGCATGTACTTGCATTTGCTGATGTGGTTTTTTCCCGTTCCGGGGCAAACACCTTGTGGGAAGCCGCCGTACTAAAAAAGCCGCTGCTTCTGCTTCCGCTTGAAGGTTCCGGTACACGCGGCGATCAGGTTGAGAATGCCGACTATTTTGTAAAGCAGAATGCGGCATGCAGGCTTGTCTTAAAAGACAAGGACGCTTCTGAAGCGCTTCAAAAAGCAGTTGTACCTTTTGAAGAAAAGCTTTATCGTGAAAAGCTGAGTGCTAATGTTTTTGCGCTTCTGCCTGAAGTAAGACCGGCGGAAGCAATTGCAGAACTCTTGGTAAACGAAAATTGGGATAATGGATGAACATGCCTGTAATAGATATTATTTTTTGGATTATCATTCTGATTACTTCGATTCATGGGGCAATCAGAGGCTTTTTGGATGAGTTTTTCTCAAAACTTGCAGTAATTGCCGGAATCTTTTTTGGGCTTGTGCTGAACAGATTTCTTGTTCCGTATCTGCCAAAACTCGGCAACTTAATTCTGCTGACAAGAATTCTTGCATTTTTGATTCTCTTTATTGTTGTGTATGTCTCAATAAGGCTTGTGCAGAAAATTGTGGGTTTTGCCTTTCAGGGCGACATAATGAAAGGGCTCGACAAGTCTTTGGGCTTTTTCCTTGGAATCGCGGAAGGTTTTCTTGTTGTAGGGCTTATTCTTTTTCTGCTTCATTCGCAGCGCTTTTTTGATATCAGTCCTGTGCTTAATGCCAGTTTCTTTGAAAAGCTGTTTTCTCCGCTTTTCATGACTGTACCTGATAATGTGCCTAAGAATATTCAATTTCAAGGAAGTATTCATGTTTGATAATGTATTAAACCAAAATGTGACAAACCTTCTTATTGAAGAAATACAAAAAGACACACTGCCGCAGGCATTGCTTTTTGCAGGACCAAAAGGTTCAGGCAAATTAACATGTGCTGTTGAGCTTGCCCGTGTAATTTCGTGCCAGGGAAACGGCCTCGGCGTTAACGGCGAATGGACATGTGCCTGTATATCATGTCTGAAACATAAAGCTTTGAACCATTCAAGCCTGATGATTGTAGGGCCGCGCGAATGCACACTTGAAATAGAAGCTGCGCGCAAGACATTCCTGCACGCTGTAGAAGCATCTTCGCCTTATATTCAGGCTGCAAGATATTTGTTTGTCAGAGCCGTCCGCAAGCTGACAATGCGTTTTAATCCTATTTTGTGGGAAGGCGAAGAGAAGCTTTCAAAGATGGCGCCTGTTGTTCAGAATATTGACGAGCTTTTGGAAGAAATTGACCCGCTCCGCACATTGCCGCCTTTTGAGGAAGTGCAGAAAATTGCAGACTGCATCGTTACAGCCTGCCAGAAGCTTGAGAACCTCTTTCTTTATGATTCTATTCCTGTTGCGCAGATAAGGCGCGCTGCTGCATGGGCTCACCTTACAACTTCTGACGGAAGCAAAAAGGTGCTTATTATAGAAAATGCTGACCGCATGCAGGATTCTGTGCGCAACGCCCTTCTGAAAATTCTTGAAGAGCCGCCTCAGAACGTGCTGTTTATTCTTACAACAAGCAGACGTGCAGCTGTTATGCCGACAATTCTTTCTAGAGTAAGAACTTATGCTTTTGTAGACAGAACGCCTGAACAGCAGCGCGAGGTGATTTCACGCGTTTTCCATGAGGAAACTTCGTTTGATTCAGTCTCTGCTTATCTTGAGTCTTTTCTGCCTGTTTCACGCGAAAAGCTTTCAATGCTGGCGTGCTCGTTCCTGCTTACGGTGCAGAATATGCCGCCGCTTGTCAGACGCATAATAATGCAGAAATTCAATCCACGTGACCAGATTCCTGTTGAAATGATTATAAGCGAAGCTCACAATTTTGAGCCGCGCATTCTGTTCTCGCTTTTTATGAAAGAGATACTTGATATTCTGCGTGTTGCAATTCTTGAAAAAGGAATTTCTTCACAAGAACAGAAAGCCGCTTTTTCATGGATTAACGTTGTACGCACAGCAAGCGAAAACGTTTCAATGTACAATCAGAGTACAACAAGCGCTTTGGAATTTCTTTCTGCTGAATTGTCAAAAGCTGCTTTATAAAAAGAGCTGAAAAATGCGTCGGTATGCTAAGCGTCTGGCTCAAAAAGTTGCCAAACTTTCAAATGAACAGGTTGAATCTCTTCTTGATATGGTGCTCGAAGAAAATGAGACTCTCGACGCTGTTATGGAGTCTTTGAGCACAGGGCTTTTGATTTGCGATAAAAGCGGCAACCTGCTTCTGACTAACAAAACGGCTGAGAGGCTGCTGCCTTTTAACGCCACGCGCGTAAGCATTGCAGAACAGCGCGGCCAGACAACGCCGGTCTGGAACATTATTGCTGATTCAGACATAAGCGCGTTTTTGCGCTCCGTTTATGACAAACCGAAAAACCAGACAAGTGAAGAATTTACGCTTGAAACAGCCGGCGGCAGCGTGCGCATAATTGTTGTTACGGCACTGCCTCTTGTGCAGAAAAAGCGTGTTGTCGGCACATTGATTCAAATAGAAGACGTTACAGATGCAAGAAACCAGCAGACGCTTTTGCGCCGCATGGAAAGCCTTGCGAGCCTCACAAACCTTGCCGCAAGCGTTGCCCACGAGATTAAGAATCCACTCGGCGCAATAAGCATTCAT
Organism: uncultured Spirochaetales bacterium; assembly: GCA_946406925.1. Lineage (GTDB taxonomy): Bacteria > Spirochaetota > Spirochaetia > Treponematales > Treponemataceae > UBA1240. The sequence continues at coordinate 56,641 of CAMJMF010000001.1, forward strand.
ATTCAGCTGATTCAGAAGGCGCTTAAAAAGGCAAGGGCTGGCGACGGCATGCTGCCTGACAAAAAATTTGTTGAAAACTACCTTGATGTTGTCAACGAAGAGATTGACCGCCTGAACAAAATTATTGTTGATTTTCTTTTTGCGGTCCGACCCATTCAGGCAAAACTTGAGCCGGTGAACCCTAACGAGATTATTATTTCTCTTATGGAATTTATGCGCCCTGAATTTGAAAAAGCTGCCGTTGTGCTCAAGCTTGAGCTGCTAGACAAGCCGCCGAACCTTATGCTTGATGTGGCTCTTTTTAAGCAGGTAATCATGAACCTTGCGCAGAATGCAGTTGCAGCAATGAAAGACGGCGGCATTCTGGGCATAAACACTCAGATAAAGAACGACCACTTTATTCTTACGGTTGCAGACACCGGCGAAGGCATGGACGAACAGACCTGCAGCCGCATTTTTGAGCCGTATTTTACTACAAAAGCCAACGGTACAGGTCTGGGGCTTACCATGGTTTATAAGATTATAAAAGAATCCGCCGGCGAAATCGATGTAAGATCTTTTCCGGGAGAGGGCACGATTTTCACTATTTCGCTGCCTATTCCGCAGAAAGAGCGCCGGTCAATTGAATATAATGGAGATCTGCAGAAGTGAAATTCAATATTTTGATTATAGATGATGAAAAAAATATCCGCGAAGGTCTTGCGGCTGCGCTTGAGATGGACGGCTATAATGTAGTTCTTGCCGCTGACGGCGAGAGCGGTCTGCAGCTTGTGGGGCGCGGCGACATAGACCTTGTGATTACAGACTTGCGTATGCCAGGCATTTCTGGTGAAGAAGTGCTTGCAAAAGTTACTTCAGAAAGCCCCGGACTTCCGGTTATTGTGCTGACCGGTCATGGAACAATTGACAGCGCGGTTGATGCAATGCGCGCCGGCGCCTATGACTTTTTGACGAAGCCGCTTAACCTTGACCGACTTTCGCTTATCGTTAAGCGTGCGCTTCAAAACCGCGAGCTTTCGCTTCAGCACAGACAGCTTAAAGAAGAGCTTGACTCTAACAAGTCTTTTGAATCGATAATCGGAAAAAGCGCAGAAATGCAGAAAATCTTTGAGATGGTGCGTCGCGTGGCTTCGTCAAAGGCTTCTGTGCTTATAACAGGCGAAAGCGGTGTAGGCAAAGAGCTTATTGCAAACGCTGTGCACAATCTTTCTCCGCGCAAAGACAAACCTTTAATAAAGGTGCATTGTGCGGCACTTTCAGAGAGCCTGCTTGAAAGCGAGCTTTTCGGACACGAAAAAGGTGCTTTTACCGGCGCTGTGGCAAGAAAACGCGGACGCTTTGAGCTTGCACACGAAGGTTCGATTTTTCTTGATGAGATTGGCGAAATTGACCAGAATGTTCAGATAAAGATTCTGCGCGTTCTGCAGGACAAGCGTTTTGAGCGCGTAGGCGGTGAAGAAACCGTTGAGACAGATGTGCGCGTTATAGCCGCTACAAACCGCGACCTTGAAAAAGAAATTGCAGAAGGCCGTTTCCGCGAAGATTTGTACTACAGGCTTAATGTTGTTCACATTCACGTTCCGCCGCTTAGAGAACGCAAGGACGATATTCCGCTTATGGTCAGTGCCTTTTTGAAGGAATTTGCAAAAGAAAACGGCAAGAACATCACTTCTATAGATTCTCACGCAAGGGCAGCCTTGTACAAATACGACTGGCCGGGCAATATACGCCAGCTGCGTAACTGCATGGAAAGTGCTGTTGTTATGTGTGCCGGTGATACGCTCACTTTAGATGATTTTCCGCCGACAATTTCGCAGCACAACGCCCAGGACGTTGTACAGATTCCGGCAGGGCTTACGCTTGATGCGGCTGAAAAAATCTATATCAATGAGACGCTCGCCGCAAACAGAGGAAATAAATCAAAGACGGCTGATGTGCTTGCTATTGGCAGAAAAACCCTGCACAGAAAACTTGCTGAAGAAGGTGAGACTCTCGATGCCGACACTGAAGACTAGTGTGAACGGGCTTGCGCCGGTAAAGCCGCAAGCCTAGTCGTCGAGTTTTCCCTTTGTGTACCAGATTTCTATTCTTTGAAAAGCTTCATTTATAGTTGAAGTAATTTGAGTTGCAACATAAAAGCTGTAGCGGCTTTCTGCGTGTTTATCCGGATGGTGAATTTTCATCAGATTTCTTTGTGCAGATTTGCATACTGCAAGCGATGCACCCGGCGCAAGTCCAAGGCGTCTGAAATCTTTGTAAAGTTCCCGTGGAACAGCATTGTAATTTACACGTGAGTTTGCATAAGCGGAAGATTTTGTACGAAAACTTGAACCAATCATTTTTACTAAAATCCTATGCAAGCGCGAAAACTTGCGTTATACTTCTTTTGTTGCTTTGAGCGTACTGCTCATGTCCACCCACTCTTAAATTATCGGCAGGAAATGCAAAAATGAAAATCAAAAGAACAAAATTCGGCGTTCTCTCAACTGGAGAAAAGGTTCATCTGTACACAATCAAAAATGCAGACATGTCTTTTTCTGTAACAAATTTCGGATGCACAATTACAAGCATTATTGTGCCTTCAAAGAACGGAGCTAAAGAAGATATCGTTCTTGGCTATTCTGATTTGACAGGATATATCAACAGCCATGGCGGACCTTTCTTCGGCGCATTCATCGGACGTTTTGCAAACAGAATCGGCGGTGCTTCTTTCAAATTGAACGACAAGACCTATAAGCTTGACGTAAATGACGGCAAAAACATGCTTCACGGCGGTTTCCGCGGCTATGACAAAATGCTTTTTGATGCAGAAGAAATTGAAACTGCTGATGCAATGGGCGTACGCTTTACACGCACAAGCCGCAATGGAGAGCAGGGCTTCCCGGGCAATCTGCTTATAGAAGTTACTTATCTTTTGAATAAGAAAAACGAAATTCTTATGGAATATAAAGCTTGGACAGACAGAGACACTCCTGTTAATTTTACAAACCACACATATTTCAATCTTACAGGAAATTCTCACAACAAGATTTTTGACCATGAGCTTATGCTTAATGCTGATGCTTATCTTGCTGTTACACCGGATCTTATTCCTACAGGTGAATTGACATCTGTTGACAAAGACAAGGCATTTGACTTTAGAAAGGCAAAGCCTATCGGAAAAGATTTTGCAAAAGTAAAAGGCGGCTATGACCACAATTTTGTAATCAACCGTGTTGAAGGCAATGACCTTACAGTTTGTGCCGCCGTTTATGAACCGACAAGCGGCCGTTCAATGCTCGTTTCAACAAACCAGCCGGGCGTGCAGTTCTATGCAGGCGGTTCTCTTGGCGGCAGTGCAGGCAAATACGGTCAGATTCATCAGCCGAACGAGGGCTTCTGTCTTGAAACACAGCAGTTCCCTGATGCACCAAATCACGACAATTTCCCGTCATGCATTCTTCACCCCGGCGAAGAATTTGACGCCCAGACAGTGCTGAGCTTCAGCTGGTTGTAAACTAAGGGGAAGGGAAAACCCCTACTCAGAAGCGAGGTTTTTCCTCCCCCTTAAACCCCATCCTTTTCCGGCACTGTCTAAGGGCTCTGCCCTTAGAAATCCCGAATTATCTACAAATAGGGTCTTGTACATAGACTGTATTTGTAGATTAAGTTGATGCGAAAAAAAGCTGTTATGAAGAAAATCGTTATTCCAAAAATCAATTCAGTCTTTTTCGGCTCAAAACTTTTATGCGCAGGGCTGCTGCTCGGCGTAATAATTCCGTTTCTTGCAAAGCTTTTGTTTCATGTCTTTTTATGGCCGCTCTGTATAGCCGGCGGAATAATCT
>CAMJMF010000002.1 GCA_946406925.1 uncultured Spirochaetales bacterium
TACAAGGGTCATTGATGACATTCACTATCTTAAGCTTCAATATCCAGATTATTTTGTAGTCAAAAAGAAGCGTACAATTGCTTCTTTCTGACAAGCCCCAAAATCAATCAAGTCAAACACAAAATCATCAAACCCGATGCAAAGCACCGGGTTTGATGTTCTTATAAGGTATCGCAGTCGGGTTCAACACCCCTTTTTACGACGCAGAGCATCGGGGTATTGAACCCTCCGCACGAATAAAAAACCCGGACTGCATTTCACAGTTCCGGGTGCTTTTTTATAGTCATATCAAAGAAAAGCTCAGATTTCAGAATTCTCTGTCTGCTCTGTTTTTTCTTCAGCAGGGCTTGCACTCTGTGCGATGACTTTCTGTGACAAATCAGCTTCTGCTTTTATAATATCTGCAAACTCTTTACCGTCCATTGTCTCAATTTCAATAAGACGGTTTGCAATATATTCAAGCAGCTGCTTATGTTCCCGCAAAACAGAAAGAACATGCTGATAGCGTTCTTCCATTATACGTGCCATTTCTTCGTCAATGAACTTCTGTGTCTCTTCACTGAATTCGCGGACGATTGTCGGCTCACCGCCTCTGTTGCCGAGCACGCCTTTGCCAAGCGTAATGTTCTTGAACTTGTCGCTCATACCGTAGTCGGTAATCATACGCTTTATAATGTCTGTGGCGCGTGCAATGTCGTTAGAAGCACCTGTTGAAACTTCACCGAGCATAATCTCTTCAGCAGCGCGTCCGCCAAGGCAGCTGTCAACCTCATTCAGCATGTCGCGCTTTGTCAGGCAGTTATGCTCTTCCTGTTCGCGGTACTGCGTAAAGCCGCCGATTCCATGTGAACGCGGAACAACTGTAATTTTGTTGACAGGCGGAAAATCAGGAGTAAACGCCGCAATAAGAGCATGACCTGTTTCGTGGAACGCAATAAGTTTATGCTCTTTTTCGTTTTCGCGCTTGTTCTTCTTTTTAAGACCCATGCTTACTTTATCTATGGCATCATTAAAATCTACCATAGTTACTTTCTTTCTGCCGTTGCGGACAGCAAGCAAAGCAGCTTCGTTAACAACGTTTGCAAGATCTGCACCCGCAAAACCGACAGTTCCATGAGCAATTGAATTAAAATCAACGTCATCGTCGATTTTGACATTCTTTGCATGAATCTTAAGAATCTCTTCGCGGCCCTTAACATCAGGGCATTCTACAGGAACCTGGCGGTCAAAACGTCCCGGACGGAGCAAAGCCGAGTCAAGAACATCTGCACGGTTTGTAGCGGCAAGAATAATCAAGCCTTTTTCGTTGTCAAAACCGTCCATCTCAACAAGCAGCTGGTTCAATGTCTGCTCGCGCTCATCATTTCCGCCGCCAAAACCGTTTACACGGCTTTTTCCGATAGCATCAAGCTCATCAATAAAGATGATGCAAGGTGCTTTTTCGCGTGCCTGTCTGAAAAGGTCGCGGACGCGGCTTGCACCCACACCGACAAACATCTCTACAAAGTCTGAACCGCTGATTCTAAAGAAAGGCACACCGGCTTCTCCTGCTACAGCACGGGCAAGCAGTGTTTTACCTGTTCCCGGAGGTCCAACCAAAAGCACACCTTTTGGAATCTTACCGCCGATATCTGTATATTTCTTTGGTGATTTTAAGAAATCAACAACTTCAACAAGCTCTTCTTTTGCTTCATCAACACCGGCAACGTCTTTAAAACGTGTAGTTACCTTACCCTCTTCTACAGCACTGTTGCGGCTCTGTCCGGCAGAGAAAAGCCCCATTCCGCCGCCTATGCCGCCGCCCATCTTTTTAAAGAGCATGCGCCATACTAAGAAAAGCAGCCCGAACGGAACAACCCAGTTAAGGATAATCTCAAGAATATAATTGTTCTGTTTGGCTACAGCTTTATAAGTTACCTTTTTTTCATCAAGAAACCTGAAAAAATCTTCTGTATATATTGCAACTGTCTTATATTCAGGTGTCATATTTGCACTGCGCATCAAAGCAGAAAATGCATTTTCAGATGAATATTGAGAAGATGCACTTTGTTGAGAAGTATAACCTGTAAAATAATTTTGTCCTAAATCAACGCGGACAATAGTTCCGTTTTCAATAAGCTTTTTAAACTCAGAAAAAGGAATTGTCGTGTCCGTTCTGGACATGCCCATCATATTTACAAGCAGAATTACTGCGACACCAACTGCAACAAGAACCCACAAAGACCACTTAGGCTTTTTATCACCGTTGTTTGAAGGTTCGTTTGACAATTTGAAAAAATCGTATGGGTCTGTTTCATTTTTCTTGTTGTCGTCGTTTTTATTTTCGCTCATTATTTACCCCATATTGAAAGCCAAATCATTAAAGCATATATTCAGCAGCTACATTAAATATACGAAAATAAACGACATTAGGCTATAGAAAACGTCTTAAAAAGTAACAAAAATTGCTGTCACTGCACAACGTAAAACAGCGACGCAGACTTTTATAATGAAAAAATTGAAAATTTAAGCATTTTTTTCAAAAAAATTCACTTTTTTATTAAAGTTGCTTTTTTCAATGCCGATATTTAAACGAATTAGAGTGTATTGTATTCTGTTTGTTAATGTGTCGCTTAATTGATACATACTAATACAGGGGGAATCGGTGGGATATAACCAAGCTTATAGTGCATATAAAGAAGCAAGTGTAAAAACAGCAAGCCAGGGCAAACTTATCATTATGCTTTATGATGAATGTGTACGACAGCTAAATTTAGCCTTAGAAAAATTTGGTACCGATACAAAAATTGCACCAAAAGACATCGAAAAATTCAGCCGCAACATCATTAAAGCACAGGAAATTATTACAGAACTGATGGTTTCTCTTGACATGGAAGCAGGCGGCGAAATTGCCCAGAATCTTCTTAATCTTTATATGTTCTTTAATCAGGAATTATTGGAAGCCAACGTCGGCACAAAGCCCGAAAAAATTACGTTTGTACGCAGCATGATGAGCCAGCTCCGTGATTCATGGGCAACCGCAATTGTAAATTCTGTTCCTGTTGAGAACCACCCGGTACAGCATACCGGAATAAACATTTCGGGTTAGTCGGTTATTTGCAGCGCATGCAATGAAAATGCGCATTTTTTTTGATTTTAATCAAACCTTAAGGGGTTATTCATGACGGAGACTTTGACTCTTACACAGACAGAAATTGATGAACGTGTTGCAATTTTGAAGCGTCTACGTCACTTGCTTGAACAGCAGCGGTCCAAATTTCAGGAATATCTTCTTGTGCTTGAAAAACAGGAAGCCAGCATAAAATCTGACAATGTAAATGCAATTTCTACTCAAGCTGAAATAGAAGAGCAGATTGTATCGAACATAAATAATCTCCAGCGTGTTATAAAACCGATGGAAGACTTGTACCGTTCAGTCTATCCGCACGGTGAAACGGAAATTCCACAATTGAAAACAGATTTGTACAAGCTTCAGACTCAGGTGCTTGCCCAGAATGAACGCAACAGAAACCTGCTGAAGAACAATATCGTTCATATCCGGAATCAAATTGCAAAATTCAAGAATCCGTACAAAAACCGAAAAAGCATATATGCAGGTGAGCTTCACACTGCAAGTTATGTAGATATCCAGCAGTAAAGCAAAAAACCGGTGCATCAGCCACCGGTTTTTTTATGCCCATAGGAAAAATTCCAGATTTGCGCATACAGTTTTTTTCTGTTATGATTAGAGCAAACACAATTCTGGAGATATTATGCCGGGCAATGACACTCTATATATTCTTGACTCATACGGACTTATTTACAGAGCATATTATGCTTTTATAAACCGCCCGCTTATAAACAAAGACGGACAGAACATTTCTGCCGTTTTTGGCTTTTTCAGAAATTTCCACCGCATACTAAAAGATTATAAACCGCAGTTTATCCTCGCCGCGATGGATTCAAGAACACCTACATTCAGGCACCAGCTTTTTGACCAATATAAAGCTACACGCCAAAAAACCCCGGAAGATTTGCACGCGCAGATTCCGGTAATTGAAGAAATACTTACAGCTTTGGGAATTCCCATTTTGCGCTGTGACGGCTATGAAGCAGACGACATTATAGCGACACTAGCCGCCGAATGTGAAAGCAAGGGCAGACAATGCCGGATTCTTTCTGGCGACAAAGACCTGATGCAGCTTGTAACAGACACAACCCTCATGCTCAAGCCGGACAAAGCAGGCGGCGGCTGGGTTCTAATCGACAAACAGGGCGTTGAATCAGAATGGGGCGTAAAACCGGAGCAGATGCGCGACATGCTTTCGCTCATCGGAGACACAGCAGACAATATTCCAGGCGTAAAAGGTATAGGCGAAAAAACAGCGCAGAAACTTCTTGCAGATTATAAAACTCTTGATGGAATTTACGAAAACATTGACAGCATAAAAGGCGCAACACAGAAAAAGCTGATAGAAGGCAAAGATTCAGCTTATTTTTCGCAAAAGCTTGTAGAGCTGTGCTACAAAGTTCAGGTTGACACTACGATTGAAAATTTCAAACTGGTTTCGCCTGACTATAAAAGCGCCGCTAAAATCCTTGAGCATGCAGGAGCTTATGCCGTTGCAAAAAGCTATGCGGCAGATGCAGTCGGTGTGGATTCGGCGCAGGTAGACAGCACAGCTTCACCAGAAGAACAAACCGCAAGTTTCTCAGACTTTGGCGAGGAAGAACCTCCGCAGACACCGCTTGTGCAAAACACTGGCGATTACACTTCGGTTCATTCAATAGACGAACTTCACAATATTATAGAAGAAATTAAACAGAATTCTTTCTGCGCCTTCGATCTGGAAACAGACGACTTGAACCCGCACCAGGCAAATATGGTGGGATTTTCTATATGTTATAAGCCGGGCAAATCATTTTATGTGCCGTTTACAAGCGCAGAAAACGGAACTTTTGAAGCTCCGCCATATATCGACAAAAAAGCTGCAATTCAAGAACTGAGCAGAATCTTCTCAGACAAAAACATGACGGTTATTACCCACAACGGAAAATTTGACTATCAGGTTCTGCGTTCAAACGGACTTGAAAAACCCAAATGCCGCTTTACAGACACAATGGTAGCGGCATGGCTTCTCAACCCCGAACGCAATTCGTTCTCGCTTGAAGCGCTTTCAGAAAACATCTTGAATCTGAAGACAATCAGCTTTGAATCATTGGTCTCAAAGGCTGAAATTTCAAAAGGCAAAACATTTGCAGATGTTCCATTGAAAGATGCACTTCCGTATGCCGCTGAAGATGCAGATCTGACACTGAAACTCTGGCAGAAACTTGAGCCGGAATTGAAGAAAGCCGCTTTATTTGAACTTTTTTGTTCTATCGAAATGCCTGTTCTGCCCGTTCTTGCTGAAATGGAAATTGAGGGAATTCATGTTGATACCCAAAAACTTGCAGATTACCGCATAGAGCTGGTTGCAAACATAGATAAGGCACAAAATGAAATTTTCGATATTGTCGGGCACGAATTTAATATTGCTTCGACAAAACAGCTTCAGCAAGTGCTTTTTGAAGAACGGAAACTGCCTGCAACTAAAAAGACAAAGACAGGCTATTCAACAGACACTGCCGTTTTAGAAGAACTTGCGCTTTTAGACCCTGTGCCTAAAAAGATTCTTGAATACAGAAGCCTTACCAAACTGCTTTCTACATATGTTGATGCGCTGCCCTCTTTAGCAGACAAAAACGGGCGCATTCACACAAGCTTTATGCAGACAGGCACAGCCACCGGCAGGCTTTCAAGCAAAGACCCGAATTTGCAGAATATTCCTGTAAGAGATGAAGCAGGCAGGCGCATAAGAAGCGCGTTTACAGCCGTTCCAGGAAAAGTGCTTGTTTCAGCTGACTATTCACAGATTGAGCTTGTGATTCTTGCCCACCTTTCCGGCGACAAAAATTTGCAGAAAGCTTTTAACGAAGGCATTGACGTACATAAAGCAACTGCCAGTCTGATTTTCGGTGTTCCCACAGAGCAGGTAACCGCAGAGCAGCGCCGCACTGCAAAAACAATCAATTTCGGTGTAATGTACGGAATGAGTGCGTTCCGGCTTTCAAACGAGCTTGGAATTTCCAGAACCACAGCAAAAGAATTCATAGACTCATATTTTGCAACATATTCCGGTATTCAGGATTTTATTCACACAGTAATTGAAAAATGCGAGAACACCGGCTATGTAGAGACAATTTTTAAGCGCAAGCGGTTTATACGCACAATTAACGCCAAGAACAAAACCGAAAAAGCTGCCGCAGAGCGCATGGCGGTAAACACACCAATTCAAGGCTCAGCAGCCGACATAGTAAAAAAAGCAATGATTTCTGTGCAAAACGAAATCGAGGCACAAAACTTAAAGGCAAAGCTTCTTCTGCAGGTTCACGATGAACTGATTGTCGAATGTCCTATAGAAGAATGTGAAACAGTCAAAACGCTTTTGCAGACCAAAATGGAAAGCGTTGCAAAATTGAATGTTCCTCTTAAAGTCAGCGTTGAAAGCGGCGAAAACTGGGGAATGTTCCATTAATTTATTATCTTAATAGGAAGAAAAATGAAAAAAATTAAAAAAGTTGCAGTTATCATTTTTTCAGTTGCCTTAAGCTTGAATTTGTTTTCATGCAAAGCGAACAAGTCAACAATGCTTAACAAAAACAAGCCGGTCATTTTTTATAACAGGCAGCCGTCTGACCCGATTACAGGCAAATTGGATTATTCAGCCGTTTCATGGAACAACAGAACATATTACCTTGGAACAGACTCGAAAAACGGCGGCGAAACGCAGGGTCAGCAAATACTAGATTTTCTGCAGAATTCCAATATCAGCGAAATTGACAGAAACGGCGACGGCATTATCGGCTATGTTCTGCTTATCGGCGACGAAGGGCACATTGATTCAAAAGCCAGAACAGAAGGTGTCCGCCGCGCCTTAGACACATGGAACAATTCCACTAAACCGAACATAAAAAAAGAAGGCACCGTAAAAATCGGGAACAAATCTTATAAGACAGTTGAGCTTGCGGCAAAATCTATGACAGGTGCAGACGGCTCAACCTGGAACGCAGCAACAGCCCGCGAATCCATGAAGATTTGGACAAACTCTTTTGGCAAATCCATTGACTTGGTTATATCAAACAACGATGAGATGGCTCTTGCCTGTCTTGCTTCTGAAAATTTTCCGAAAGGGCTGCCTGTTTTCGGCTTTGACGCAAACGCCTCTGTAGACAAGGCAATAAGTTCAGGGCTTTTAACCGGCACAGTCACCCAGAATACAGATTCACAGGCTCTTGCCCTTCTCTTTCTTGTCAGAAACATGTGCGACGGTCTTTTAGATGCGGCTGTTTATACACAGGGCTTTTCTTACGGAGATAAATACGGAAACAAAGTTTCAACGCCGTTTGAGTACAACGATGAAAGCAGATCTCTTCTAGTTTCTAACACAGCAATCAACAAAGAGAATTGGCAGGAATACAAGAAGACCACTCACAGCAGCACAATCACAAAAACTCAAGGCTCAAAGGTTAAGCTGCTTTTAACGGTATATAACAGCAATAATGATTTTCTGAACCAGAATTTTATTCCTTCTATAAACTATTACGCTCCATTGCTAAATATTGATGTAACAATAGTTTATGGCGACGGTCAGAATGAAAACAGCTGTCTCTCAAAATTCACAAACTTAAGCTATTATGACGCATATGCCATAAATCTTGTGAAGACAAACAATGCACATCTTTATACTGAAAAACTGAAAGACTAAGGCAATTGTAATATTTCGCAAAAATTTTCGCATAATTTCATTATTTCTATTGACAGAAATAAAAGAAAAGGCTATATTCACTACATAATTACTGTAAACAGAAACTTTTTAGAGGTGACTTATGAAAAAGCTTATTCTTTTAACCATGATTGCAGGACTTGTTTTTGCTTCTTGTAAAGCAAAAAAGGCAGAATCAAATCAGGTAAAAATCGGTATTGCAAAAATTGTTCAGCATCCGGCTCTTGATGATGCAGAACAGGGCATCATCGATGTAATCAACGAAAACGGAATCAACGCTGAATTTGACCTTCAGAATGCAAACGGCGATGTAAACACAGCAGCACAGATTGCTTCACAGTACAAGGTAAAAAATGTTGACGTCGCAGTCGGCATTGCAACACCTGTAGCAATTGCCCTTTCTACAACACTCAAAGACACACCAGTTGTTTTTGGAACTGTTACAGACCCTGTAGGCGCAGGTCTTGTTGATACTGTTGAGCACGGTAAAAACAATGTTACCGGTATGAGTGATGCAATCCCAACAGTAGAGCACATCAAGCTTTTTGCTAAAATTACAGGCATTAAGACACTCGGCTACATCTACACAAGCAACGAAGCAAACTCTGTTTCTGCTCTTGAACTTGTAAAGCAGGGCTGTGAAGAAGCTGGTCTTGACCTTGTTACACAGGCAATCAGCCAGTCAAGCGAAGTTAAACAGGCTGCAGAAACAATCATCAACCGAGTTGACGGAATCTACCTTACAACAGACAACACAGTATTCAGCGCAATCGCTTCTCTTGTAGACGTATTCGGCAGAGCAAAAAAGCCTATCTTCTCTGGTGACGTAACAGCAGCTAAAGACGGCGGAATTTTCATGGCAAGCGGTTTCAACTATTACAAAGCAGGCCGCGCAACAGGCGAAATTGTTGTAAAGATTCTTAAAGGTGAAAAGCCAGACACAATTCCTGTCCGCTTTATGACAGAACCTTCTGACTCAGATCTTTTGATTGACCTTGACGCAGCTAAAGCATGTGGAATTTCAATCCCAGAAGATTTGAAAAATTCTGCAAATATGATTTTCGAAAACGGAAAATTGATAGAAAAATAGTTTAAAATTTTTTATAATGCAAGGGCATCTGATAATGCAAAGCAATTATCAGACAGCCCTTTTTTTGTTTTAAGGATTTATTATGTTCTGCAATATCATTATTGAAGGCTTGATTTACGGAATTATGGTACTCGGCGTTTTTATGTCGTACCGCATTCTTAACTTCTGTGACATGACAGTAGACGGCGCGTTCCCGATGGGAGGCTGTATTCTTGCAGCTTGTCTTACAGCCGGAATGAATCCGGTTTTTGCGCTTTGTCTTGCTTTTTTAGGCGGAGTTATCGCCGGACTTTGTACCACTGTAATTTATACCAAGCTCAAAATCCCGGATCTTCTTGCTGGTATTCTTGTAATGACAATGCTTTATTCGATTAACCTCCGCATAATGAGCAACAAAGCAAATATTTCATTTCTTAAGATTAAGACACCATTCTCTAAGATTACCGCATTTTGCGCCAGCCACTTTCCGGCACTTCCTGCCGAAGTTGGAATTTGCGTTTTTCTGATTATTTTTATAATTGCACTTAAATGGATTATGGACATCTTTTATCACACTGACCTTGGCCTTACAATGGGCGCACTTGGTGCAAACCAGCAGATGATTATCTCTCAGGGCGTTAATCCGCAGATTGTACGCGGAATCGGTGTCTGCGTAGGTGACGGACTTGCAGCCCTTTCTGGTGCCTTTGCCGCAATGTACAACGGCTTTGCTGATGTCGGCAGCGGAACCGGCGTAATTGTAAGCGGTCTTGCTTCGCTCATGCTCGGTGAATTCATAATCCGCTCAAACAAAATCGGAATGCAGACACTCTGTGTTTTAATCGGTTCTATTATTTACCGCGGAATAATGTACATAGGCAGAAGCTACGGTTTTGTCATCGGGCTCACAAGCAACGACCTGAAACTTATTACAGGTCTTCTTATCATAATCTGCCTTATCATTTCAAAAAAGGGGAACAAACATGCTTGAGCTTAAAGATATTGGAATAACTTTTAACGCCGGAACCCCGGACGAAAACGAAGCACTTAAAAACATAAACCTCAAGATAAACGACGGCGATTTTATCACCGTAATCGGCTCTAACGGCGCCGGTAAATCGACATTGTACAACATCATTTCGGGCAACATGCATCCTTCTCATGGAACAATTACGCTTGATTCAGAGGACATTACAAACGAGCCGGAATACAAGCGCGCCAAATACATGGGCCGCATTTTCCAGAATCCGCTTTTAGGCACAGCCGGCAAAATGTCGCTGCAGGACAACATGATGATCTGCAGCAATAAAGGCTGGAAGGGACTCAAAATCAGCCTTACCAAAAAGAAGCAGGCTTATTTCAGAGAAGAGCTCAAGAAGCTTAACATGGGACTTGAAGAACGCCTTAACGACAATGTTGATCAGTTTTCAGGCGGGCAACGGCAGGCGCTTACCCTTTTAATGGCAGTTTTGTCAAAGCCACAGATTCTTCTGCTTGACGAGCATACAGCCGCACTTGACCCGACAAACGCTGAAATTGTAATGAAACTTACAAAAGAGTTTGCCGACAAATACAATCTTACCGTAATGATGGTAACTCATAACATGCAGCAGGCTCTTGATTACGGCAACCGTCTTTTGATGATGGACGCCGGTGAAATAATTCTTGATATAAGCGGCAAAGAAAAAGAAAGTCTTACAATGGAAGATTTGAACAGACGCTTCAAAGAAATTCGAAAATCTTCTATCGTTAGTGACAAAATGGTTTTGCAATAAAACTCAGCCAATGCAAAATGCTCTTGACAAAAAGCGCGTTTTTCCGCAAAATAGGCATACGCTTACGGTTATCCGAAAGGAGGTGATTACACAAATGGCACGCATCGTAGTTGATGATTCAGAAAACCTCGAAAAAGCAATTAAACGCTTTAAGAGAATGGTTGAAAAAGAAGGCATTATCCGCGAATGGAAAAAACGCGAATATTACGAAAAACCTTCTACCATTCAGAACCGCAAGAATAAGACAATTCAGCGCAAACTGATGAAGAAGTCAAGAAAATCAAAGGATTCTAAAGGATCGTATTAATTGATACTTTCGGTTCATAAAAAAGCTTCAGGATTTTCCTTGAAGCTTTTTTTGTCTATATGCATTACAATTCTCTTCTCTAATTGTGTAGTTTTATCACCAGCTGAACAGGCAAACGTTTCTCAGACTGAAAATTCTTCTACAAAAGAAACTGCAATTTCAATTGCAGAAACTCAGTTTAATTGGAAAGAAGTAGCCGAAGGCATTATGCATTGTTCGTTCTTTGATGAAACAAGCCACAGCTTATGCAACGCAGTTAAGATTAACCTAGATACACCGAATATTAATCTCATATCAAGCAGACCGATTGAAGAAGCTGCTGACGGCGGAACTTCAATTTTTAGAGCTGAAACAACAAAAAAATTTGCGCAGAGAAACGGAGCTATTGTTGCTGTAAACGCAACTCCGTTCAACTACCCTTCAGGCCGCGCCTCAAAGAAAAGAACAATTGCAGGTGTCTATGCAATTAACGACAAGATTTTAGCCCCACAAGCCGGCCGTTATGCCGCACTAATTTTTGAAGCTGACAATAACGAAAAACTTACAGCAAGCATTTTAGATACACAGAACGATTTTGAGCCGAACGCTTCAACAAGATTTGCTTTCGGCGGTTTCTGGACAATTCTAAGAGACGGCGAAATAATCATGTTCAAGTCAAAGCAAAAAGAGCCGCGCACCGCAGCAGGTATTCTTGATAACGGAAAAACGTTAATTTTGCTTGCAATCGATAAATCCGGAAGCACTTCAAAAGGTGCAACCTTCAACGAAACTTCTTCAATTCTTTTAAAATTGGGCGCACAAGAAGCAATAATGCTTGACGGCGGAAGCTCATCTTCTTTGATTATCAACGGCAGGCAAATTTCTAAAACATTTCCGCATGTAGAAGTTGCGTTAAGTTTTGGATTCCAGCTTAAAGATTCTGAATAAGATTCAGCGTCATTAACGGGCGTGCCCCGATAATCTTTGCTTTAGCTTGCCCGGTCGAGTCGGGCAATGACATTACGCTCTTACAAGATGCACTGCAAAACCGGCAATTTCCTTATCAAGATAAATCACAGAAAGTTTGTCTTTCTTATATTTTGCAGTTTCATCAACACCTTTAAAGCCAAACTGTTCTAGATATGCAAGAGCCCTTTCAATATTCCAGCACTTAACTGCTATATGGCCGTTTGTACCGCGTCCTTTTGACTTCATCAGCTCTATGCATGAAGCATTAAAAATCGATGAATTACCGTCTTTAACCGGAAAACCAAATAAAGCAAACAGCTTCGCAGCTTTCATTGCTTCATCTGCATTTTCAGTATTTATGCCTATATGTGCCAGTTCAAAACCATGCAGGGCTGTAACAGCTTCTCTGCACAGTCTGGTTATTTCTGCCCAGTTTTCAGCTTCAATCAAGTCAGATTTTACCATCCAGCTGCCGCCAATCGCATGAACATTGGCGCATTTTGCATAGTCGCCAAGATTTTTCATGCTGATTCCACCTGTAGGCATAAACTTAACCTGTGGGAACGGTCCAGAAAGCGCTGACAGCATAGACACACCGCCGGAAGTTTCAGCCGGGAAAAATTTCAGAACCTCAAGCCCTTTAGCAAGCCCGGCTTCTACTCCGCTAGGGTTATTAATGCCAGGAACAACAGGCATATTATTGCTGATGCACCAGTCAACAACATCTGGTGAAAAGCCGGGAGCTACAATAAACTTTGCCCCGGCCTCTTTTGCACGTTTTGCATATTCAATATTTATTACAGTGCCTGCACCAATAAGCATTTCAGGAAATTTCTTTGAAATAATAGAAATTGCTTCTGCGGCGGCATCTGTTCTAAAAGTAATCTCTGCACATGGAAGTCCGCCGTCAATAAGTGCCTTTGCAAGGCCACAGGCACGAGAAACATCATCAATTTTAACAACTGGGACAAGCCCGATATTACCAAGCTTCTTCAATACATCATTCATGTACAAAAATTTAACTCCTTTTGACATACTTGTCAATTAGTGCAATATTATGTCACTGATTGACAATTAAGTTACATAGAGCTAGAGTATCTTTTGGGAGGATTTCCATGGACAAAATTATTACGTTCGGTGAAATTATGTTAAGGCTTAAATCGCCGGAGCACGAACGTTTTTTTCAGCAGCCACGTTTAGAAGCCACTTTTGGTGGTGGTGAAGCAAACGTTGCCGTATCACTTTCTATTCTTGGCAAACAGGGTGTTTTTGTTACTGCACTGCCAGATAACCCGATAGGCGGAGGCGCTGTTTCGGCACTTCGTTCTCATGGAGTTGATGTTTCATTTATTAAAAAGACCAAAGGCCGCATGGGAATCTATTACCTTGAATCTGGTGCAAACCAGAGAGCTTCTAATGTAGTTTATGACCGCGAATATACAAGCATTTCTTTGGCTAAACCCGGAGATTTTGACTGGAAAACAATCTTTGCAGGTGCAGGCTGGTTCCATATTACAGGAATCACACCGGCTTTATCAGAAACTACAGCTGCCCTTTCACTTGAAGCTGTAAAAGCCGCAAAAGATGCAGGCTGCATTGTATCAATAGATTTGAATTACCGCAAAAAGCTTTGGAATTACGGTAAAAAAGCCTCTGAAATAATGTGCGGACTGGTTCCATATGCTGATGTTATTATCGCAAATGAAGAAGATATACAAAAAGCTCTTGAAATTTCAGCCCCTGTTGACGTCACCAGCGGTGAACTTGATACTAAAACATACAAAATTCTCGCAGAAAAAGTAAAAGCTGCATACCCGAATGTTTCGGTTGTCGCAATTACATTAAGAGAATCTCATTCAGCTGATCATAACGGTTGGAGTGCTGCACTTCATGGCAAGACAGGTTTTTATCTTTCTAAGAAATATGAAATCACTGATATCGTAGACCGCGTTGGCGGCGGTGACAGTTTTGCAGCAGGGCTTATTTTCGGGCTTCTTGAGTTCGGCAGCGATGAAGAAAAAGCATTGAATTTTGCTACAGCTGCATCTTGCTTAAAACATTCTATTCCAGGCGATTTCAACCTTGCCACACGCAAAGAAGTTGAAGCATTATGTGCAGGTGACGGTTCCGGCAGAGTACAACGCTAAAACAATCCTGCGATGCGTAGGAGATAAAAAAAGCACCTTCGGCTGAAGGTGCTTTTTTGTTTCTAACACTTGTCAGTATTAGCCCTTTACAGAACCAAGAGCAACACCGGCAATAATGTACTTAGAAAGCAAAAAGTATACTACAAACAGCGGCAAAACAGTAAGAAGAAGTCCCAAATAAATTGAACCATATTCTGTACGATAAATATCACCGCGGAGCAAACTTACCATAATTGGCATTGTATAGTGGTCATGCTTAGTAAGCAAAACCAACGGCATAAACAATTCATTCCACTTAGAAACAAAGATGAAGATTGCCTGTGTAGCAATTGCAGGTTTCATAATCGGCAGCGCAATTGTATTGAATGTGTAGAACTCTTTAGCACCGTCAATACGTGCAGATTCAATAATCTCAAGCGACAATGAAGGAATCATGTATTGCCGCATAAAGAAGACCGTGGAAGGTGCCGCTATTGCCGGAATAATCAACGGCAGGAAGTTGTTCGTCAGATGTACCTTGTAAATCATCTGATAGAAACCAATTGTAACAATCTGAGACGGAATCATCATGACTGCCATGATGAACGTAAAGAATGTTCTCTTCAACTTCCAGTCATAAACTACGATTGAATATGCTGTTAATGTAGAGAAGTAAACAGCACATATAGTTGCACCTACAGCAATAATCAGAGAGTTTATAAAACCCTGCATTGCATTGAACTGCTTGCCGTTCAAAATCTGCCAGTTATTCATCAAATATTTTGATGGAATAATAGATACAGCATGTGACTGAATCTGATAAGTGTTTCTGGTTGCGTTTACAATCATTGTCCAGAAAGGAAAAATACTTAAAAATGTAAGAATAATACAAACAATGTATACAAAACATTTAAAAGTTGTTTTTTGTGCAGACAGAGACTTGCTCATTTGCCGCCTCCTTGCTTAGCCAAAGCTTTTTGTTCTTTTTTATATGCCTTAATTCTTGCTTTTTCAGCTTTATATAACTTGACTTCATCTTTATCGCGCATCATAAAGAACATAATTGCTGACAAAATAGCGATGATGATAAACATAATCATACTTGCAGCTGATGCTGTTGCATAAAGATAACTGCCTGAGAATGCAATATCGTAAATAAATACACTGGCTGTAATCGTTGAGTTATCAGGACCGCCCCAGTTAAACAACTTCGGAATATCGAACATCTGGAGACCACCAATCAACGAAGTAACAAGTGTAAAGAGCATAATCGTTCTAAGGTTCGGTAAAGTAATTTTAAAGAATTTCTGTGCACCGTTAGCACCGTCAATTTCTGCAGCTTCAAAAATATCAGGACTGATACCCAAAATACCTGAAATTAAAACAATCATTGTGTAGCCGTACCACTGCCAGAACTGAACAAACGCAACAATTGCCCTTGAAGCAGTCGATGACTGTATAAAGTTGAACTTAGCAAATCCCAATGATTCAAGAATTGAGTTTACTGGTCCAACCGGATAAGAAAACAAAGCATTGAACAAAATAGCAACAGATGCCGCTGTAATAATATTAGGCATATAGAATACTACTTTGAAGAAGCCCCGTCCTTTGATTCTGGTTGCATCATTGCTGAACCATGCAGCAAGAGCAAGAGCAAAAACAATCTGTGGAATAAAGTTTGAAATCCAAATGATGAATGTATTCTTTACAGATTTAACAAAGGTAAGATTAGATGACAATCTGATAAAGTTTCTGAATAAAGGTTTTGCAATTTGAATGTTTGTATTGCCCATACCTTTCAGGTTTGTAAAACCTAAAGCAATTGTATAAACAATAGGATATGCCATAAAAATAAGCCAGGCTACAATAAACGGAATGGCAAAATAATATCCGTATTTTGCATAGCTTATTTTGTTGTGTTTCTGTTTCATATAAACCCCAGCCAAAAAATGGAAAGACTGTGTCTGTACACATTAAAAAATCGAAAAAAAAACGAGTTTGTGAGTTGCAAAGTTTTCAAAACACAAACTCGTTATCTGCAAACAAACCGGGCTGTCTTTTGCAAGACAGCACCAGTTGATTAATTAGATGTCAAGGTCAAACTTGTCAGCTACTGTCTGTTTGAAGTCAGCAATAGCCTGTTCTTTTGACTTCTGTCCGTAAGCATAAGCACGAACCTGATCACGCCAAATCTGGTTGATACCTTCATCATACTGTGTAAGGTTCTTACCTGTTGCATATTTGTTAGCAGGAACAAATACGTCGAACATGTTCTGACCATTCAAGAAATCAAGTTTACCGTTTGATTTAGCCATAACTGTACCAGAAGATACTGTATCTTTTGTACCGCCTTCGCCGTTCAAAGTACCGTTAGCCCAAGCATAAAGAAGACCGCTTTCTGATGTATCCAATGTGATCCATTCGATAATCTGGCGAACACCGTCTTTAGCTTTTGTGTTGTCGTTTACACAGAGCCATGTACCACCCCAGAAGAATCCGATTGGTGATTCACAAACAGCCCAGTCACCGTATGAACCTTCACCGATTTTTGATCCACCTGAGTTACCAGCCATAACGTAGTTGATGAGCCATGCAGGACCGAAGAAACCGAATGCTGTACCTGTTTCTTTCATATCTGCGAACCAAGCGTCTGTCCAGTCACGTGTATCGTTGTTGTAACCGTTGTCGAACATCTTCTTTGAATAGTCCATGAAAGCTTCACGTTTTGGGTCAATGTAGAGCTTGTTGTTTACGATCCAACCCTTGTCAGAAGAGTTTTCAACAGCGTGCCAGAGGTCACCGTCACCAGAACAGATTTTGTAACCTTTAGCTTTAAGATCTTCAGCAGCTTTCCAGAATTTGTCGAGTTTCTGTGTACCACCACCGATCTTGTCTTTTACAACTTTAGGATCATCTGAACCCCAAGTAGCTTTAGCAATTGAGCGGCGATAGATGAATGCACCACCAGTTGCCTGATATGGAAGAGCTACGAGGTCTTTTCCGCGTGTACCGATATCAACTGCGTACTGAGCGATCTGAGCATCTTTCAAAGCTTTGTTAACATTGATTCCGAGATCCTTGTATTTTGCTGCGTAACCAGAAGCATCGCCCTGAGTATATTTCAAAACGAATGCTGATTCACAACAATAAAGGTCTGGAGCGTCTTTTCCGCCGCCTGCCAAAGCCTGGTCAAGAGCTGGCTGATAAGCACCGTCTGTTGTTGCAATAATTGTTGTGTTGATTTCATAAGGGAAATCAGGATGTGCAGCAACATATTTATCAATCATTTTTGGTACTTCGTCTGTGAATGTCCAAACATTGATAACCTTTACATTCTTGTCATTCTTTGGTTTTGCAGATACAGAACCAACGATCAATGCTACACAAATCAATGCAGCAAGCAACTTTTTCATAACATTCCTCCTATTATGATGTTATAAAATTTTCATTTATAAAAACCTGAATCATCATTGAGGTTACACAAAAAATGCGGATAATCTCAATAATTTTTTCAGATTTATTCAAATTAATGATAGTATTATGTTAGTTGATTATTCCAACTAAGTCAAGCAATTTTTTTTATTTTTGTTCGCCTTTTTTTGTAATCCTCATTTTTTCAAAAAATCTTCAAAAGTGCAGAACCTTTTGCTATCACTATAATAACTTTGATTATGTAATATAGATATATATATTTTTGATAATTTATATCTATTATTGATATTCATATTTTTGCCATTACATTGCTTCGCCTATTGGCTCGCAATGACGGATTTGCATTCGCCATGCTACACCAGCCGTCATTGCGAGGAACGAAGTGACGAAGCAATCCGAATGACGAGATGTCTCTAGCTGCGTAAGCCTTCCTTTTGAGAGAGCATGCGCTCTTTGGCTAACGGCAGGAGATTTGAGACATATTCAACTTCCGAGCGCAGCACTGAGCCCGAAGACATTGAATACTGATAGCGCGGATGCTTCTGAATTTCAGTGAACAAAAGCTCGTCTAAGTTGACCAGCATGCGGTGAATATCTTCTTTTCGCAGATTAAGCGCAACAACGCAGAATTCTTCATCACCCATATAAGCAACCTTTGCTTTCTCACAAAAGATTTTCTTTATGCAGCCGGTAAAAGCCGAAAGCACCTCACTGCCCTCAATAGAAAACAAATCAGGCGTATCTCTTCCCGCAGATGTGAATGTCAGCATTATTACAGAAAAATCTACATCGTTTGCCATTTCAATATTTTTCAGATATTCATTAATTGCAAACGGATTCAAAAACCCCGTCTGATAATCAATACGCATCTGTTCGTCTTTTATCTGCTCAACAGCCTTTTTTTCAGAATCAGGTTTTATCTGAAAAAGAAAGTGCGCAATCATGATTGTGACAAATACCAGAACACCAAAAGACAGAGGGCTGCCCTGCATAACCTGAAGGTTCAGAGAAAAATACTTTTGAATCGGGTAGCGCACAATGTCCACAACCATGAATAAAAGCATAAAAACAAAACCGACAGTCGGAAGTCTTTCGCGCCACACCTGCACAAGAAGATTTCTTACACTCACAAATACACAGAAAATAATTTCTACACCCAGAAAAGCAAACTGAATTGAACGCATGGACGGCAGATGCATAATACCTGAAAAATCAAGAAGCAGGGCAATCGAGCAAAAAATTGCAAAACCATAAATTAAGCCGAGCACAATCCGCTGTTCAATTTTTGTACGCGCAATAAACCTGTAAAAAACCGACAGAACCGCAAAGTTTGTGCAGTAAAGCATAAAATACTCTACCCATGTGTTAATCGAATAATTATGGTAAAATGCGTTTACACATTTGTTTGCGTAAAGCTCATAAAGCCCCAGACACAGCAGGAACATTGAAAGCGGCAGAATTTTCGCAACGCCCTTCTCAAAAGCAATAAATATAAGAACAACGATTGTGCCTACAAGCCCTGTAAGTACAAGAAATACAGAGCAGAACATCATGAACAGACGCCCTGAAAGCATGTTAGAGAACGACTTTCTTGCATCTTCAATCCAGACAGGCTGAAAAGACGTGAACGAGCGCGGCTCAGTAACATTCAAAATAATCTTTATTTCAGTGCCGGGGCTGCAATCATAAAGGCTTATAATATGCATGCCTGAACCGACGTTTCTTGAAATTGGAACATACTCCTGACCGTAGCGGTAGACTATTTTATTATTGATGCGCGCATCAACAGTACAGTATGAGGTGTACATTCTAAGCACAGGGTTTTCTACAGTAATTTCAGGCAGCTTGTTTTCAAGAACAACTTTTGTGCCTGTTGAAACTACAGGAAAAGAAAAATCTGAAAGGTTCACATTGTCAAAGCGCTTGTCATCTATAGTTACTGTCCAGCCGATGTTAAAAGCTTCTGCATTAAAGACTATTGACCGCTCAAGCTCTCGAATTAACCAATAGAAAATTGAGAAGAAAATGCAAAGCGCAAAAGCTGAGAGAACTCCATAGCGTAATAATTTCTGGTTTGAAAAAGTATCTTTTAACAACGTCATCGTCTGAATCCAAAACAGCAATATACTTGTTCATGCAGCAACAGAGATTTCTGTCACTGTCTGAAATATTCCAAAAACTCCAAACTTGTCATTTACTCCTATAAGTTTATACGATAGTTTTTGTGTTATCAAGCAAAAAGTATTTATTAGCGGAGCTTCAGCGGAAATGTGCGAAACGCTAGTTGCGGAAGCCTTCTTTTTGAGACTGCATGCGCTCTTTGGCGAGCGGCAGGAGATTTGAGACATATTCAACTTCTGAGCGCAGCACGGCTCCGGCAGACATTGAATACTGATAGCGCGGATGCTTCTGAATTTCAGAGAATAGAAGCTCGTCTAAGTTGACAAGCATACGGTGAATATCTTCTTTGCGCAAATTAAGTGCAATTACGCAGAATTCTTCATCGCCCATATAAGCAATTTCTGCCTTATCACAAAAGATTTTCTTTATGCAGCCGGTAAAAGCCGAAAGCACTTCACAGCCGTCAAGAGAAAATAAATCAGGCGTATCCCTTCCGGCAGATGTGAATGTCAGCATTATTACAGAAAAATCTACATCGTTTGCCATTTCAATACTTTTCAAGTATTCATTTATTGCAAACGGATTCAGAAGCCCCGTCTGATAATCAATACGCATCTGCTCGTCTTTAATCTGCTCTACAGCCTTTTTTTCAGAATCAGGTTTTACCTGAAAAAGAAAGCTTGCTACCATTATTGTTATGAATGCCAGCACACCAAAAGACAGAGGGCTTCCCTGCATAAGCTGAAGATTCAATGAAAAGTACTTTTGAATCGGATAACGAACAATGTCCACAACCATAAAGAAAAGCATGAAAAGAAAACCGATAGTAGGAATTCTTTCCTGCCATATCAACACAAGAAGATTTCTTATGCACACATACAGACAGAAAACAACTTCTATACCCAGAAAAGCAAATTGTATAGAACGTGTAGTCGGCAGATGCATAACGCCAGAAAAATCAAGAAGCAGAATCAAGGCACAATAAATTGCGAAAGCATAAATCATGCCGAGAATAATCCGCTTTTCAAACAGCCGCCGTGCAATCAGCTGGTGAAAAAGCGCGAGTGTTGCAAAATTCGTACAATACAGCGTGACATGTTCCATCCAGGAATTAAATGAATAATTAGGAAAAAAAACGACCATACAGCGGTTTGTATACAATTCAAAAAGGCCCAGCCACATCAGAAACTGGGCAAGTGTAAGAATTCTTATTACTTTTTTGCCAAGAATAATAAAGGCTGTAAAAATAACGGAACTGACCAAACCGAGAACCATCAGAAAAAGAGAGCAGTACATCATGAACAGCCTGCCGGAAAGCATATTCGGGAATGTGTTTTCTGCCGATTCAATCCAGACAGGCTGCAGAGAAGTAAATGAGCGCGGCTCGGTTACGTTTAAAACAACCTTTACAGGTGTTCCGGGCTTGTAATCATATAAGCCTGTCACATGCGCGCCGCACCCTACATTCTTAGACCGCATCAAAAGGTCATGTCCGTACGAATAGACAATTTTTCCGTTCAAATAAATATCAGCTGTACAATACAATGTATAAATTCTTAGCACAGGATTGGGCATGCTGAATACAGGCAGCCTGTTTTCAAGAACAATTTCTGTGCCTGTTGAAACTACCGGAAAAGAAAAATCAAGAATATCCACAGCGTCAAAACGCCTGTCATCTATGGTTACTGTCCAGCCTGTGTTAAAAGATTCCGCATTAAAAACTTTTGAGTTTTCAAGTTTTCGAATTGACCAATAAAAGATTGAGAAAAAAATGGAGAGTGCAAAAGCAGAGAGAATCCCATAGCGTAATATCTTCTGGTTTGAAAAATTGTCTTTTAACAGCGTCATTCTCTGAACCCCAAACAGGCTTATTTTGGAACAGGTGCTTCTACAGAATAATCTTCAACTGAAGCATAAGCCGCCCTGTTTACAGCCTGGACAATATTCTCATAGCCGGAACGGACTTTGCCCGTCTTTCTGTTTATGTAGCCAAAACTTTCGCGGCCTATGCTTTCACCGTTATTATCCCAAAGAAAGAACATCATGTTCTTTTTCTTGGCATAATTAACCAAAAACTCAAGATAATACCGCTGATAATCAGAATACGCCTCGCCCTGATAGGTCGCGCCATATTCGCCAATATAAACAGGGCAGTCTTTGAACAAAGCGGCAACCCTGTCAAAAGTCTTCATCAGTGCTTTTTCCTGGTCATTTTTGGTTGTCTCTACCTGAGCCACATTGCCAAAATCTACGCCCCACTTGTGAACAGAAGCTTCTATACCGAATTCATACGGCGAATAATAATGAAACGAAACCGCAAAACGGTTCACAGCATCAACACAGGAATCATCCGGTAATTTTAGATAAGACAGACAGTCAGGCGAGGCGCAATAGCCGTTCAGCCCCAAGAAGCGGTATGCATTATTTCCGCCGGTAGCACGGACAACAGTTGTAAAAGCCTGATTCCATCTGTTTATTATTGCATATTGAATGCCGTCGTCACTTCTGTTGTCGCCCCAACCCCATTTTCCGTCCTGAATTTCATTAAAGCCTTCAAATGCAAGCTTAGAGCCGTAATCTTTAAAGGCTTCTGCAACCTGAGACCAAATCTGGCAAAACTGAATTGTCTGATTCTTGTAGTTTGCCTCATTATCATCAGCTTTTGAAATATTGAGCCACTGGTTTGTTTCAGAACCGTCATGATGGATGTTTATCAAAACACCAAGATCTTCCGCCAGTGCCATATCTACAACCTTTTTGACATAGGCAAGCCATTCGGCGTTTATTCTGTAATCAGGAGCTTCTCCGATGTGGTTCAAATAAGTCACAGGAATTCTTACAAAATCAAAGCCAAGCTCGCGAAGACCTTTGAAAAGCTCAGGCGTAGCTTCTTCTTTAGACCAGTTTTCGGCAGCAGAAAAGCCTTTGTTTTTTCCTGAACCGATTGTGTCAAGGTAATTGCCCAGATTCCAGCCTGAATGGAAATTTTCTGCAAAATAAGATTTTGAAGAAATGCCTGTATTAATTTCCGTTCCGTCTACAGGAGAATAATCTATGCACGAAAGTTTTACCACAGAAGCTTCTGCGCCATAGCCCAGAATGACAAGGCCTTTTTCCTTTAGTTTTGAAGCTTCTTTTGCAGAAACTGTATAAGTTATAGTCTGCTCTGCATTCTGCAAATCTGCATTTTTGTAGCTTTTATTAAAAACAGCATTCTCTGAATATTTGCCGCCAGCCAAAGCTGAATTATCTTCATCATTAAGCACCAGCTTGATTTTTGGCTTTGTAATTGATGCGTCAGGCTTTTTTAATATTCCGCATTTTTTTGTTTTAATGGTTATTGTATCGCCTTTTTTGATTTCCGCAAAAAGCGTCTTGTCCAATGCCAATACTGAAGAATATTTTACAGGGTCAGCCGCCTTAGCTTTTGATTTAGAAGGCTTGCAGCCGGTAAAAAACAAAGAGGCGCAGAGCACAAAAACAAACAGCCCCGCCAAAACTTTACCAGACCGCTTTTCAGGCATACACAAACAGCAATTTTTTTTCATAAAAACTCCCAAAAGAGGTAAAACGGAAAAAATAAGGGCACCCAAAAGTTATCTCCTTTTAAAGATGCCCGTTTACCTACAGTTGAAAGTTTACAATGACTTCAGCTAAAAAAACAACATTAAATTTGTAAAACCTGATTGCGAGCCAAAAGCGAAGCAATCTCTGCCAGAAAGAGCTTGTTCCGTAGATTCAGCCCAATCGCAAACCCGGCAATTTTACAATAAACTAAACAAGTTTTGCGGAGCAAAACTTGCAGCGGTTTGCCAGATAGAGCTTCGAATTTAGATTTAACCCAATCGCAAACCCGTTACTCCGTCAGCACAATCTCAATTACTTCGGTTTTTCTGCCCCGGAGAACTGCTACAGAAACTTCATCGCCGGGCTTTTTGCTTTCAAGGGCGGCATAATAACCCGCCAGAGAATTTACAGCAATGCCGTCAATTGCGGTTATAACGTCTCCGCCAAGATAAATAACCTGAGAATTGCGCATAGAACCATAGCGTACAGCTTCTGTGCCGCCTTTAAGCCCGGCTTTTGCAGCGTTGCCCTTCTCTGCAACCTGCTGCACCAGCAGACCCGAATTTACCGCAAGTTTTGCGTAATTTGCAATCGAGCTGTTAAGCTGAACAAAAGTTGCATCAATTGAACCGCGCCTTACCTTGCCGTTCTGAATAAGCTCTGCGGCTACACGTTTTGCCGTATCAGCAGGAACTGCAAAACCAATGCCGGCTGAATCACCGGAATTAGAATAGATCATCGTGTTAATGCCGATTATTCTGCCGTTTGTATCTAAAAGCGGACCGCCTGAGTTACCGGGGTTAATCGCTGTATCTGTCTGAATCATGTTTCTGATGATTGTGTTCTGGCTTGACTGAATCGGGCGGCCTAAGCCTGAAACAATACCCGTAGTCATAGTACGTTCAAGACCAAAAGGGTTGCCGATGGCAATAACCTTCTGCCCTACTTTCAAATGAGCTGAATCACCAAAATTTATTGTGCGGAGTTCCATGTTTTCAGGCGGAGTAAACTTTACTACGGCAATATCACTTGCAGTATCAGAACCTACAACAGTGCCCTCATATTGGGTGCCGTCAGCCAGAGAAACATAGATGCGGTAGGCATCAGCAATTACGTGTGTATTTGTTACAACATAGCCGCGCTTGTCTATAATTGCACCAGAACCAGAGCCGCCTGACTGCGGAACAGGCTCAAGGAACCAGTTTACGGCAACAACTTCAGTCGTAATATTTACTACAGCGTCTTTGCAATTGGCATAGACTGTAATGTTTTGGATTTCTTCCTGAGAATAACCGTCAAGGTCAACTTTTTTTACCTGGTCAGGAGCAGATGTCTTAAATTCAAACACAGGCGTGTCACTGTATTTTGGCTCTTCCTGTATTTCTTCTGATTCAACAGGCAGTTCTTCGGTCTTTTCACCTGTTCTTACTCTGAAAATTGCAAACATGCCTGAACAAAGCACAAGCATTGCAATTATAGTTATACAAACAATAACAACTACCTGAGATCGACTGTAAAGTTTCACTTGCTCCTCCAAAAAAACGGGCTGCCATAAGACAGCCCATTAAAAAGCCAGATTAAAGCCTATGGGCAATATCTAAAAACTCACTATCGTGATTTTATAGATATTGCCGCCGAGTTGTAAATCGCTAAAATGGCGCGATTTACAACATCGCATTTTCAAAGTTACCTCTAAAAACTGAAGTTTTTAGAGGTTCCATTATTTGTGCTCAAGCTTCAATGTCTTTGTTGGCTGGTCGCAAACTTCGCTTGGACCATAATACTGAATAGCACCCGGATAAAGGTAAGCTGTCTCAACAGCCCACTTGTCGCGGTTGTCTGCATAAGCTTTGAAAGGTGCACCGTCAAGTTCAACCAAAGCCTTGCGGATAACAGGCTTCTTTGAACCATGGCGCTGTTCCATGTTCATCATCATTGTTAACGGAATACCGCCGGCAATCCATTTGTCAGCAGGAGCTGTCAAATTGCGTACGCTAGAAAGGTAGCCTGTTACGCCAGAAGCGATGAGAACGAATGCGTTGTAGCCCAAGCTGTAGCAGTAGTCTGCATCAAAGTTTGAAGGGAACGCACAGCGTCCTTCATAACCGAAGAAGTGGCAGTATGAACTGAACTTGCCTTTATAAGTTCCTTCTTTCTTCATTTCAGCAAGACGTGCTTCTACGCTGAGAGCAAGAAGTTTTTCTGTATCAATGCGGCTAACCTGAACGTTTCCGTGAGGGTCGCGGTCTGCAAGGAACTGAGCAGCAATTGCTTCAGGAAGGCTTGCGAAAGTCTCGAAGCTTGCAGCTGTAAGGTTGGCTTTGAGCCAGTCTTTCTTTGCGGCAAAATCTTTGAGGACGTTGAATTCATCAGCCTTAAGAGCCATTTTGTCGTTAAGTTCTGCAATAAGAACTTTCATTTCAGGAATGAATTCAACAAGTCCTTCTGGAATAAGAATAACACCAAAGTTGCCTGCACCTTCTGCACGTTTAGCAACAGCCTTACAGATATCGTCTGTAATCTGGCGGAGTGTCATTTTCTTTGCTTCAACTTCTTCTGAAATCAAACAGATGTTTGCCTGTGTCTGAAGTTCACATTCAAGAGCAATGTGAGAAGCAGAACGGCCCATCAACTTGATGAAGTGCCAGTATTTCTTTGCAGAGTTTGCATCGCGCTCGATATTTCCGATAAGTTCAGAATATGTCTTACAAGCTGTGTCGAAACCGAAAGAAGTTTCGATATATTCGTTCTTAAGGTCGCCGTCAATTGTTTTTGGGCAGCCGATAACGCGTGTAGGAACATTGTTTGCAACAAAGTATTCAGCAAGCAATGCAGCGTTTGTGTTAGAGTCATCGCCGCCGATGATTACGATTGCATCAAGGCCGAGTTTCTTTGCTGTTTCAGCAGAAGCCTTGTACTGTTCGTCTGTCTCAATCTTTGTACGGCCAGAACCGATGATGTCGAATCCGCCTGTATTGCGGTATTCATCAATGAATTTGTCATTGAATTCTACATAGTCACATTCAATAAGACCGCTTGGGCCGCCTTTAAAACCATAAAGTGTAGAAGACTTGTTGCCAGCTTTAATTCCGTCATAAAGACCTGCAATAACGTTGTGTCCGCCAGGAGCCTGACCGCCTGAAAGAATTACACCAACTTTAATCTGTTTTTTTACGTTTTCGTTCTTGCCTTTTACAACGCGGGCTTCTGGTTTACCGTAAGTATTCTTGAAAAGCTCTTTAAGTTCAGCCTGATCAGCAACAGATTCTGTTGCGTTGCCGAATTCAACAACGATTTTGTCGAGTTTGTTCTTAAGCACAGCCGGAAGCTTTGGCTGGTACTCGTAACGTGCCTTTTGCAATGCAGAAATTGACATATTGTCTCCTATTTCTTTTATTTTCAGCAGACTCTGCATTTTTATGCAGAAAGCCCGCTTATATTGAAGTATATTGCATTCATTCTACTGAAATAGCAGTGCATATTCAAGCTACTGTAAAGTTTTAACCACTATTCTGAATTTTCATGCTAGAATGAATGCAGCAAAAGTTATTAGAGGTAATTTATGGAAACAGAAACAAAACAGCGCAACTCATTTACAAGTTCTATCGGATTTGTACTTGCAGCTGCAGGCAGTGCCGTTGGTCTTGGAAACATCTGGCGCTTCCCTTATCTTGCCGCAAAAGACGGCGGTGGACTCTTTCTTGTAGTCTATCTTGCACTCGCCCTTACATTCGGTTTTGCACTTCTTATTACAGAAGTTGCAATCGGTAGAAAAACACAGGAAAGCCCGCTTACAGCTTATTCAAAAATCAACAAGAAATGGGGCTTCCTCGGAATCTTCTCTTTTGTAGTACCATTCATCATCTACCCATACTACTGCGTAATCGGCGGCTGGGTAATGAAGTACATGTTCTGCTACCTTTCATTTCAGGGACAGGTTGCAGTAGCAGACGGATTCTTCGGCGGCTTTATCACATCACAGTGGCAGCCGATTTTCTATACAGTGCTTTTTGCTATTCTCTGCTTTATCATCGTTTACAAAGGCGTTGAGCACGGAATCGAAAAATATTCAAAAATCCTTATGCCGATTCTGGTAGTAATCGTAGTATTCATCGCTATTTACTCGCTGTTCATTAAATATACAGACCCGTCAACAGGCATAACACGCACAGGTCTTCAGGGAGCAGCAGTTTATTTCATTCCGGATTTTACAGGGCTTACATTTACAGGCTTTCTCACAGTTTGTCTTGACGCAATGGGCCAGCTTTTCTACTCGCTCTCAATTGCAATGGGCATCATGATTGCATACGGCTCATACATGAAGAAAGACGTAAACCTCAACAAGTCTGTAAACCAGATTGAAATCTTTGACACAGGCATTGCACTCCTTGCCGGTATGATGATTATTCCTGCCGTATTTGCATTTTCAGGCAAAGAAGGAATGTCTGCAGGCCCTGGGCTTATGTTCGTTACACTGCCAAAGGTTTTCAACTCACTCGGCAAGTTCGGTGACTTCATCGGTCTTATCTTCTTTGTAATGGTAATGTTCGCCGCTCTCACTTCTGCTGTTTCAATTCTTGAAGCAATTACTTCAAGCATGATGGACAAGTTCAAGTGGAGCCGCAAGAAGTCAACACTGATTATGGCAGCAAGCACATTCGTTGTTTCAATCATCGTATGTCTTGGTTACAACGTATTCTACTTTGACCTTAAACTGCCGAACGGAAGTATCGGTCAGATTCTTGACATCCTTGACTACGCAAGTAACAACGTACTCATGCCGATTATTGGTCTTCTTACCTGTATTCTCATCGGTTGGGTTGCCAAGCCGAAAACCACAATCGACGAAATTACCCTCAACGGCGAAAACTTCGTGCGCAAGGGGCTTTACATTGCAATGATCAAGTTCGTTGCCCCACTCCTTCTTTTTGTAATTCTCTTCAAGGGAATTGGAATTATCTAAGAGACACACCCCGCCCAAACAGAGGGGTATGTTCATCTATATGAGATAAATTCGGGGTCTTTAGGGGCGACAAGCCCCTAAACAGTGCCGGAAAAGTTCTTTTCGCAATAGCTTAATCAACAGACAAGTCCAATCGGCGAAAAGTGTCGCTTTTTGCTGACGCAAAAACCGACTGTTAGAGTGTACACCAACCCGTTTTGTAGCTAGTTCGGGGTTCTTAGGGGCAGCAAGCCCCTAAGCCGTGGCCAAAGAAGGTGGGTTCAAGGGAGGAAACCAGCGGCCTTCGGACTCTGAGCTGGTGTCCTCCCTTGGTTAGTTCCGACACTTCCAAGTGTCAATTTAATTTTCATGCATAAAACAAAAAAATGCTTTAGAATAAAACCCGTATGCAGAACTTGTACCACTATACCGACTTTAACGCCATGCGCGGAATAATTACAAACGGAGAGATCTGGCTTTGGAATCTGCGCCGCATGAATGACAGCCAGGAAATGCAGTATTTTATCAAAGAGCTGAAGGTTGCCGTAAAAAAGCTGCTTGAACCTGAAGAATGCTGCAGAATGGAAGAGCTTTTCAAAGTGAACCTAAAAGACTTTGACAAGCTTTCAAGCTACGCAAGCTGTTTCAGCGAATACGCGGACGACGCGGCGCAATGGTCAAGGTATTCCAAGAACGGAATGGGCGTGTGCATAGCCTTTGACAAGGCGCTCTTAGCAAAAATAGGTGATGCAGGGCACGCGCCTTTGTGCAAGGTCAATTACTCTAAAAGCTGTGACAACCTTGAGATTGTCAAAAAACTTGCCGCCGTAATCAAAAACAAAGAAGATTATTCGTCAGACAAGGTGCAGGAGCTTTTCAACAATCTGATTACAAGCTCGCCGCTTTTCAAGCATCCGTCTTTTATAAGCGAAAAAGAATACCGGCTTGTGTCGCTTCCGTATAATGTAAGCGAATATCTGGGCGAGCCGCACTTTTTTGTGGAAGAAACGAACATCAAGAAGTATTTTATACTGAATCTGCGCGGTGTCTGCGACAAGATGGGCATAAAATACGCCAATCTCTTCAACGAAATCTGCATAGGGCCGCAGGCACGCGTAACAAAAGACGTGCTTTCCGATTATTTTGCCGCTACAGGCATGAAGGAGCTCTGCCCAAAAATCGTAGTTTCCGAATGTCCCCTCCGCCGCTTCTAGGTTTTGGGCATCTCTAAAAACTCACTATCGTGATTTTTTAGAGATTGCCGCCGAGTTGTAAATCGCTCAAATGGCGCGATTTACAACGTCGCATTTTCAAAGTTACCTCTAAAAACTGAAGTTTTTAGAGGTTCCGTTTTTATTCTTATTGAAGAAGCGCTCGGAATCGCTTACAATTGGAAAAAAATCGGCAACCACAAGGAAAAAACTATGAAATATCAGATTAGCGGCAACGAAAACGTGCTTTTCAACAACAATACATTTTACTGCATCGGCACAGGGCGCATGGGGCTTGCGCTTCAGCAGAAATATCTTGACCAGCTTGAATTTGTTCAGCAGGAAATCGGCTTTGAGCACATACGCGGCCACGGCCTTTTCAGCGATGACATGGCAATCTACCACGAATATAAAAAAGACAAAGACTCAGAGCAGACTTTTGTAGAATATAACTGGACTTATCTTGATATGGTCATGGATTCCTACAAAAAACTGAATATCAAGCCGTTCTTAGAGCTTGGCTTTATGCCCAAGCAGCTTGCAAGCGGCGACCAGTGCGTCTTTTATTGGCGCGGCAACGTAACGCCGCCCAAAGACTATTCGCGCTGGACGGCGCTCGTAAAGGCAACGCTTAATCACCTTATTTCGCGCTACGGCAGGGAAGAAGTTGTTACATGGCCGGTTGAAGTGTGGAACGAGCCGAACCTTACGGTTTTCTGGAAAGACAGCGACATGAACGAATATTTCAAGCTTTATGACCTGACTTCACGCGCCGTAAAGGAAGTTGACCCGCGCTTTAAGGTCGGCGGCCCTGCCGTCTGCGGCGGCACAGACAAGGAATGGATCAAATCGTTCCTGGAATTTGTAAAGGAGCACAAATGCCCGATTGACTTTGTAAGCCGCCACCACTACACCACCGAAGCGCCTGCCCCGGATGGTCATTACGGCTACCCGAAGCTTCACCCTAAAGAGAAATGCTTTGAGCAGCTTGATTCTACGCGCCCGCTTGTAGATTCATTCAATGAATTTAAGGGCATGGACATTCATGTAACAGAATACAACACGTCTTACATTCCGAATGCGCCTGTGCATGACACGAATTTGAACGCTGCATATATTGCGAACATGCTTTCGACTTTCGGCGACAACCATAAGTCTTATTCGTACTGGACTTTCGGCGACATTTTCGAAGAATTCGGCGTTCCGTTTACGCCTTTTCACGGCGGCTTCGGGCTTGTGGCTAACGGCCTGATACCGAAACCGACGTTCTGGACTTTTGCGTTTTACAAGCAACTCATGCAAGACTACGAAAAATGTGTGCTCAAAACGCCTGAATGTATCGTCGTGCAGTGCAAGAAAGACAAGGACAAGCTGAAAAAAGGCGAAGAGGCGGTCTATTACAAGGGCATCGCCTGGAACGTAGACACCGAAATGAGCGACTCAACTCTTAGTCTTGAGCTTGAGCTGCCGCTTGCCGCCCAAGCCGAAGCGAACGTGCTGCTTACAAAGCTTGTTGACGAAGAAACATGCAACCCGCTTAAAGTCTGGCACGATTTGGGCGAGCACGCAAACCCAGATGAAGCTGAAATTGCCACACTGCGTCAGAGCGCAAAACCGCTTGTAAAGACCTGCCGCACAGCAAACTGCATTGAGCTTGAGCTTAAAGAAAACGCTGTCTGCTATTTTGAGCTGCGCACAGCCAGAATCAACAGCGACCGCGGCTACACCTACGGCAGATTGTTCTAGGTTGTTATAGAAAGCCCCGGACGGTGTACACTTACTTTATATTTCCGTACAAGTTTTCCAGTTCGGGGCGGCAGGTTAAGAAGACTTTGCCTAGTTCGGGGTCAAAGTGTGAGCCTAGAGATTCTTCTATAATTTGAAAAGCCTTGTCAAAGCTGAAGCTCTCTTTGTAGCAGCGTTTGCTTACAAGCGCGTCAAAGACATCGGCAAGAGCCATTATGCGCGCCTCAAGCGGAATTGCCTCGCCAGAGATTTTTTCGGGGTAGCCTGAGCCGTCCCATTTTTCGTGGTGATAATGCGCAACATTTATTGCAATTTCTTTAAACTTAAGGTCGTCAACCTCGTGCAGAACATTTTCCACGATGCGCGCGCCTTCTGCTGCGTGCGCCTTCATCATGTCATATTCTTCAGCCGTAAACCTGCCCGGCTTTCTCAAGATTGCGTCAAGAACGGCAATTTTGCCTAAGTCGTGCATCGGCGCGGCCTTAACCACGTTGTTAAAAAACTCTTCGGGCAGCTGCGCATATCCGGGGCTTTTCTTAAGAGCTTCTGCAAAAACCCTTACAGCCTGGCTTGTGCGTTTTATGTGTCCGCCGGTGGAGTTGTCGCGGCTTTCTACCATTGTTGCCATGCCGGTAACAACAGAATTCTGAACAGACACCAGCCTTTTAGACTTTACGTCAAGCGTGTTCGTCATGTTATTGAATGAATCTGCAAGCTCGCCGAAAATATCAGCCGAAACAACGCTTATTCCATGTGAATAGTCGCCGTTTGCAATCCGCTGCGTTCCTTCTTTGAGCCTTTCGAGCGGCACAGCAAAATAGCTGATAAAATGCCGGCAGATAACAAGCCCAAAAATTATGAAAAAAATAAAAAACAGGTGAAAGATTGTGTTTTCATGAAACGTTGCGGAATCAATGCTTATAAGATAGGTAACTATAAGCACAAACATCGGAAGCACGAGCACCGAAATATAAACAATCTTGAACAAAAAGCTCAGCGAAATCTTGAAAAGCCCTTTTTCATTGTTGATGTTTCCGTCTGGAAAATATTTCGGCAGAACAAATTTTGTGTGAATTGAATTCAGCACAAGATAAAAGCTTGAAAATGTGAATATTGCGTCAAGAAACGCATAAAGAAAAAGAATCGAAGAAGAACCTTTCTCAAAAAAAGACATTGTCTTCAGTTTCAGAATAAAGTTCAGCGCAAGCAGCACCAATGACGGCACTTGAATCAGAATTACAAGCGAACACAGCGCAATGGGATAATTGATAAAGCGCACTTTCATGTTTTTTGGCTTGGTAAAGCAGACGTACATCACAATAAGCACAAGCGGCACAAGCTGCAAAGACGAAAATATAGCGATGACGTACATGGGAATTTTTTCAAGTGCCTTGTTGTAAAAAAGATAATCCACAAATTTTGAGGCGCTTGATAAATCAATAAAACTTATAAATAGATTCAGCAGCAAGTTGGTGACTAAAAAAGCCCCGAGCATTATGCCGCAATAGATAAGACCTGTTTTTATATAAACTTTTTTTGTTAATTCCATAACACGATTATAGTAGCTTTTATTAGAAAGGGCAAACCCTGATTATTCGCCATTTAATCTAAGAATACGCCTTATTCTTCAAGAATACTGAATTTTCTTGGAGAATCTGAAGTATTCTTGAAGAATATACGATATTCCTGAATATTTATACAAAAACTTCAGGAATATGCAATATTCTCGTGGAATATCAAATATTCCTGTATTTTTATGCATTTTTCTGCGATTTTGCCTGCATTCCGGTTTTTGCGTATTGCGAAAGATGCGCTTGTTCTGTATTCTTTGCTTTCGGAGCGAATATGTCACAAATTGCAGGAATTTTGGAAAAGCTTGAAGGAACGTCAGTTCACGATGTTCTTATAAATATGGAAGAAGCTTATCAGCGCATAAACGAAGAACAGAGCGAATGGTACGAAAAAACGAAATTCACCTGTCCTTCCGGCTGCGGACAGTGCTGCGAAAATTTTGAGCCAGACCTGTTTGAATGTGAGGCGCTTTATATGTCTGCGTGG
Source organism: uncultured Spirochaetales bacterium (assembly GCA_946406925.1). Taxonomy (GTDB): domain Bacteria; phylum Spirochaetota; class Spirochaetia; order Treponematales; family Treponemataceae; genus UBA1240. The sequence continues at coordinate 33,108 of CAMJMF010000002.1, forward strand.
CTGCTCGAAAACCAGCGCGAAGTTGCGCTTAACATAGCAGAAGGCAGATTTCCATTTGAAAAGCCAAAAGGCTGCCAGCTTTTTAACCCAGACTCGCCCTATCATTGTTCAATCTACATGGGCAGGGCTTATATCTGCCGTCTTTTCGGTGCATGCAGTTCATATTCTAAAGAAGGCGAAAAAACCTGGAAGCCCTGCAAATTTTATCCGGCTACCGCGCTTGCAGAGCATAAGCCGCCGCTTGAACACCGCCAGTATTCGCAAGAAGAAATTGTAAAAGTGCTCGGAGCTGTTCCGCCTGCAATGAGCGACTTAATGCAGACAGCATTGTCGTTCATTCCAGATTCTGAACACACAGCTTTAATCCGCGACATTCTGCCAGCCACAATTAAAAAGCTGATATGGCTTATTGAAATCAACGGCAACGACAACCCGAACGGCACGCCAAACGCGCCGCTTGCAGCCTAAGGCAGCCATAGCGCGTCTTGGCATAAACTTGAAAAAGCTGCTAGAACAGCGGCTTGCTTACTTCAGCTTTGTCTGCAAAGCAGCCCGGAAGCACAGCCCCGGAGCGTTTTTTGCCCAAAAAGTCTGTATCAAACGTAATCGGCGAGCCGTCAGGGTTCTCGTATTTCTGTTCAGGCTCAAATGCCATCATTATGTCGTCTGTGTGCATAAGCTTGCAGGCGGTTTCTGGCAGCACGTCATAAAGGTTAGTTTTAAGCGTTATTCTGCCGTCTTTCTCTTCATAGCCGATTGTAACTTTATTTGTTTTGTCCACAACAGCGTCTTTTTCCTGCTTCATCGGTTTTGCGCCGTTAAAGTAGACGTTGCCGCCTGCCCAGACCGGCAGTTCAGAATAATAGCGGTCAGTCGTAACAGAGCCCATGCCGCAATAGCCGTCAAACTGCTTTACCCATTTTTCATAAGTCGGGTATTTATCATACTTGAATGTGCCAACTTTAACATTGCCGTCGTCCCATTCGTTGTGATTTGCTTCGTTTTCAAGCATAGCAGCTTTAAGAGCAGGTCTGATTTTCTGCTGAATAAAGATGTTGTTATAGAATTTGCAGTCGCCGTGCAGGATTGTCATAAAGCCGGCAACCTCTGTGCGGTGCGGCATGTGGTACGGCGTATAGCGCGGCGAAGCCTTTCCGGGTGCGCCGTTATTTGTTCCTAGCCCCACAGCGACAAAACTGCCTGCAATTATGTTATGCACAACCGCAACGCCCTGGGTAGCAAGCTTTATAGCTTTGTCTGAAAGAAATATGTTGTTGTCCACAAGCGTCGGGCCATGCGAAACTTCGATGAACAAGTCTTCGGCGCAGCCAATCATGCTCTCTTTATTCTGGTTGTACTCTTTTGGAATAACGTTGTCATGGAAAAAGTTCTGCGTTACGCGCGTACCCTGCGCCTGCCAGTCAAGCCAAAGACCGCGTGTGCAGTTATGAATGTGGTTGCGCCTGTAAATGCAGTCGATTGCGGCGTGCATCTTGATTCCGCCGATTTCTGCGCCGGCAAGATTCTGCTTGTTGTTGATGTGATGAATGTGATTATCTTCAATAATTGAGAATACACCGCCAAGGTGACCGACTATGCCGGTCTGTCCGCAGTCATGAATGTTGCAGCGGCGCACAATATGCGAGCCGATATTTTCTTTTGACCAGCCTTCAACCTGTGCCTGACATATACAGTCGCGCTCAGTCTGTGTGCCGTCCTTATATTTCCATTTAAGCCATTTGTTGTCGTTGTTCGGCTGGCAGTATTTGCCCAGCGAAATGCCTGAACATTTAGACTCGTAAACTTCACAGTCTTCAATGATCCAGCCCTTAGACCAGTGCGGACCGATCATGCCTTCCTGATAAGCTGTAGGCGGCGCCCACTGTGTTGCAGCCTGCGAAACGGTAAAGCCAGACAATGTAATAAAGCCTCTGCCTTCTTTTTCCGGGTAAAAACATGCGCGCCGAACTGTAACTTCGATGTTCTCTTTATTCGGGTCTTTGTCCTGAAAATTTGCATAGAATACAGTTTCGTTTGTCTTTTCGTCCTGCTCTGTGTACCAGACGTATTTTGTGAATTCCTGATCCCAAGACGGAACATAAACTTCAGGCTTCTTTACTTCAGAAAGTTTCTGAACTTCATACATAGATTTTCCGTTTAAGAAAACATCGCCTGTATGTGCAGTCATGTATGCAACAAACCAGTCGCCGCTTACCAGCGTAGTGTACGGATTATATTTGCCGAAAATCTTGTTTGAAACGCGTGCCGTATAAACAGAACCAGAAACTTTTTCCCATTTCTTTAGTTCTTCAGCACCGGAAATATGTGCTGCAAGAGGCTTTTCTGAACGGTAGATAATGCGCTTCTTTTCTGTACCGCCGTTTTTCGGGTTTACCCATTCGCGGTAAATTCCAGGTGCAACAATAACCTCGTCACCCGGTTCTGCAATTTTTGCCGCAGACTGAATTTTATTAAAAGGCTTTGCCTTAGAGCCGTCTCCGCCTTTTGCGGCAGTAATATTTACATAATAAGTCATAAAAAAATCCCCTTTGCTTCTGATACTAACAGCTATTTGACAACTTCAAATTCAAAGTTTACATCAGAAAGCTCACATACTTCAGGCTTGTCATTATTGTCAAAAACCAATTTTATGTTGGAATTGTCAGTATTCTTTAGAGGTTCTCTAAGAGTAAATGTTTTTGTATAACTGAACTGTCTACCGGCAACAATTGCATTGTCAATAATTCCTTCATCAAGAACGCAGTTAGTCTGCCATGAAGCATTGTCATTCATGTTTACAAGCTGAATACTTGCCCATTCAAGCGGAATATCAGACTTGCCGCTAAAAGTAACTTTCAATTTAGTTCCGGCAGGCAGAGTCTTAGTATAGCCCAAGATATATGGCGGAATATAATACTCAAAATTACTGTCAGTCTTGTTCCAGTGAGTTCTGTCAATTTTCAGTCTGTCAAAAGAAAAGCTGTTCTTGTAGCCGGGCTTCACTTTTGTGATAACCTCGTTGGCATTAAGCGAGATAATTTTTCCTGTAATCTTAAAATCATCTATCTTAAGTCTTTCATCACAATAATTGTTTTCATAATAAATTGAACACCACCACTTACTTGTATTTTTGGCAGTGTCTTTAAGAACAACCCTTATCTTGTCATTAAACGGAACACCAGCTTTGAAACCTACGCCGCAGAGCCTCCGCCATGAGAAATCAACTGCTTCTTTCCAGTCATCAGAGATAATCTTAAATGCATGAACAGGCATATCCCTGTCAGGCACACCGCTGATTTCAAATTCTATTACACTTCCCTTAGGAATATATTTGTTCTTTCCGAAAATCTGCTCTAAAAGGAAGCGGTATTCATAGCTGCGGGATACACCGCGTTCATCTGTACGGCCCCACTCATTGATCTTTGCAATTATATACGAATTTCCCCAAACACCGCTCTCGCCTTTTTCAATTCTTACAGGCTCCGGCTCTGGAATAGGTTTTGGCTCAGCCGGTGCTTCTGTAAAATCTTCCGCGATTTTTACAACAAGCATCTCGCCGCTTTTTACAGTCTTTGAGATTTTATCTTTTGAAGTTCTAGAAGCCTGAATATCCGAAACTTCAATCTCGCCAGACAAAACCTCAATGGTGGCCTCTTCAGAAGCAGTGTCTTCTCTCTGTTTTGGAAGCGAAATCTTTACATCAGTTTTCTTCATAGAAGAAATTTCTTTCAAGCCGACTTTAACAACAGTATCATCGTTGTCAGAAACTTTTGAAAGAAAAAGCTCGCCATTTATAAAATCTACAGATCTTTCATTTTTATTGTTAAATATCTGAATAAGCGAATTTTCTCTTAACTGAATCTTAGCACCGGAATCATTGAATTCTGCATAAACTTCAGAATCTTTTGCCGTTCGGATTTTGTCGCCGTTATAAACAGGAGTTTCATTATTCAGTTTTTCCCATATATCGTTGCCGATAACTTTTCTTTGAACTGTATTCTTCTTAAAATAGATTTTCGCAACTGCCTGTTCATCGGCTTTTACAGTAAAAGAATTTAAATCTCTATAATAGAGATAAAACATAAAGAGAGCACCGAATGAACAGAAAACAAAAATTGACCAGTCAATTCCATTAAGACTGTATGTTGTACTTCTTTTCTTCGTCATCTGTATTTACCTTTGTCAAATCTGGAGCTGTTGTTCCAATTATTCTGCGGACTTCTTCAATTGTAGAAGGTTTTTCTTTGCCTGCAAGATTTATAACAGCAAACATTTTTATTGCGTCAGTCTTACCCTTAACATGAACGCCGGGCATTTCTTCTACAATAACTCTGCCTCTTATAAGATTGTATGTATTTTCTGTAATCAGAATGTCGGTTGCGAACGGCTTGTTCAACGCTTCTGTTCGGCTTGCAAGGTTTACTGCGTCTCCAATTACAGTATATTCCATTCGCTCGTTAGAACCAATCTGACCTGCAACAACAGGGCCACTGTTTATTCCGCAGCCGATGCGCACAGGCGCAAGACCTTTTTCTCTTCTTGCTTTGTTAAAGTTGAACAGAGCAGCACGCATCATTAAGGCGGCTGCAACTGCATTTATTGCGTCTTGCGCCGGGCTGCCTGATGATTCAGGTGCGCCCCACACTGCCATAATAGCGTCACCAATATATTTATCAACAACGCCTTTTGTCTTGTTCACGCATTCAACCATGCGGGTCATGTATTCGTTTAGAAATTCTACGACTTCGTTTGGCTGCATTTTTTCTGACATTGCGGTAAAAGATCTTATGTCAGAGAAAAAGATTGTGGCATTACGGGTTTCGCCGCCAAGTGCAAGCTCGCCGCTGGCCGCTTTTTTAGCAATTGTCTTGTTCGTAAATTTGCTGAACGAAACCATGAGCTTTTCGCGTTCTGCAAGACCGCGGCTCATCTGAATAAACGAAGAAGTCAAAAGCCCTATTTCGTCTTTTGTGCGCGGCTCAATGCCAAGCTCAAATTCGCCCTGCTCAATTTTTGCAGACGCATCAACTAAGTCTGCAATCGGGTTTGTAATGTTGTTGCTGAAAAGCCTGATTATGATAATTGCAATAAACAGAACCGCAAGAGAAAACAGAATAATGCGGTATGTTGTTCTATTAATAACAGCAAAAACTGCTTTTTCCGGAATTGTTGTGATTACAAACAGATCATTCTTTATTTTGTGAACAGCCATAAATTTTTTGCCGTTCAGTGTTTCAATAAGGCTCTGCGTATTATCAGAATCTGTTTTAGTTTTTATGTAATCAATCAGCTCAAAAGCTTCAGCATATTTCTTGTCTTTGCTGTCAAAGTCCGGGTTAACCAGAATATTTGTGTCTTCATCAACAAGAAGCGTTGCATTGTTAGAGCCTGTACTCATAAGCGAGGCAAGTGCATTTGTATCAAGCCCTACAGCGGCAGTCTTTACTGCATTTGAAGCCCCATAATTATAAAAAAGAACAACAGAAGGATTTAATAATTCATTTGAATTATAAACTTTTGCGCTGCCGGATTTGTGTTTAGATTCAATAAAATCCTGAATTTCTTTTGCCGGAATCTTTTCTGCTTCATATGAAGGATTTACTTTCAAATTAGTGTCAGGGCTGAAAATAAAAATTACATCTCTGTTTACATTAAAAAAGTCGTTGATAAGCTGGCTGCTGTTTGCACCGCCGCCTTTTTCTTTCAATTTGGAAACCGCATCAAACAGAATATAGGAATTATTCTGAATGCTTGAGAAAGTAAGCTGAACAGTTTCTGCGGTTCGCGCATTAATTGTATGATTGTTTTCTTCTGCTTTTCGTCTGTCGTCGCCACGGACAAGAGTAGAAACAAGAAATGTTGAAACACCTAGAACAAGAATTATAAGTGCAGAAAAAAGAAGAATGTGCTTTAAACTGATAGGAAATTTTATTTTAGAGTCTTTCACAGTTACCTCGTTATAAAGATTTTAACATGACTATTGTTTAATAGAAAAGAAAATTTTATCAGCAAACTGTTTTTAGGCTTTGCTTCTGCCCGGCTTTTAGGCACAACTCTATGAAAGCAAGTCTACAACAAGGCCGTTCAGTTCATCTATTTTGGCAAGAAACGCAATCTGGTCATGTTGAGATAGAAGCACTTCTGCAGCGAGGTCTTCAAGTTTTTTGTCAATTATCTTGACTCTGCAGATTATTCTGTCTTTTGTAAGCGTCAGTCTGCGTTTGAAGGTTTCAACTTCGTAGCTGTTTTTTACTACATAATCAACAAACTGTTTTACGGCTTCTTTATAATTCTGCATCTCTTCCGGCATCTGGTTTTTGCGCAAGGCTTCTCCGGCTGAACTGACAAGTTCTTTTAACTTACTTATTGCTTCTTCATAAGGCAGGGAATCAATTTCTGACAGGCTGGAAGTTTTAAGGCTTTCATCGCCAGCTTCAAATGTTGATTTTAACAAAGCTGAAAAATTCTGCTTCTTTACGGATTTGCGCGCTTCTGTTTCTTTTTTTCTGGCTTTTGCCGCCGCTTCAGCCGCCGCAGAAAAATACAAAGATGTCGGGTCAATCAAATTCATTTACCAGCCCCCGCCTGTAATAATAGCACACAAATGCAATTTAGCAAAAGGCAATGTATGAAATGCACAAAACGCAAGAGCCCGCTCTAGTCGGAAACCCTTATTTGACTTTTCATTCTGGTCGTATAATAATGATAAAAAGCATATCAAATAGTAACATCTTAAGGAGAGTATCATGGTTATTGATCTAAATAAAAACGTTTCTGATTTTGACGAGATAATGTTCGTAAATAAATATGTAGGAAATGTTTTTAAGCAGTTTTTCAAATTAAAAGGTTTTAAAAGTGAGAGTAATTCTTCTGTAAAAGGTGATATTAATTTCTTCTATGATTATCGTCGTCCTGCTTTTTCATTTCATGGTTCTAAAGTTGTTCCTACGGGAAAACCATTACAATTTCTGCCAATGAGATATTGTAATTATCCGAATATAGATGATGATTTTAGTGGTGTTACGTGGGCACCTGATCAGGATTGGATGCTCGGTTTTGTTGAATCGCTTATTATTTCACTGAATAATAATTTATTAAAGATTATTGATGAACAGGGTGAAGAATTTAATCGTTTAGTGGAAGATGCCAGAAATAAAGCAGCGCACGACATGAAAAAACCAATAAAGCCTGATGAATGGGCAGCCAAAATTGAACAGATAAAAGAAAATAACCACAAAAAGAATATGAAACCTTCAGTTTTAAGTTTTGACAGGTCTTCAGCAAAAGAAATAAAAGAAGATGTAATCAAGCTGATTTCAAGTAAGCAGTATAACTTCTCACATCAATAACATTATAGATAAATCAGCCCGAAAATTGCGCCCAAGACCACAGCCATAATGGGCGAAATCTTTTTATAGACTAAAAGCAGGGTGCAGACTGCAAAAAAGAGCAGGCACCAGATATCAAGACCGAATAAAGGCGAAGAAACCGAAAACAACGGAATGACTGCAATTTTGAAAACATTCCAGGCGGCAACAGCCACAAGACCGGCAGAAACAGGTCTTACACATGTAAACACAGATTTTACGGCAGGCGCATTCTGATATTTTTCAAAGAACTGCGCAATAAAATAGATTATTATAAATGAAGGCAATATTGTCGCAATTGTTACAGCAATGCCGCCGCCCACGCCAAAAAACTTGCAGCCTATATAAGTTGCCATGTTTATGCCGATGGGGCCCGGCGTAGATTCTGAAACCGCAAGCATGTTGTAAAATTCAGCAGCATCTATATAGCCGCCTTCTACGAGCGGCTGATACATAAGCGTTATGGCAACCTGCCCGCCGCCAATAGTAAAAAGCCCAATCTGAAAAAAAATCCACAAAAGTTTAATCAGCGTCATTTTTTGTTCCTGCCTCTATTTTGGGTTTGCGTTTCAGCACATAAAAGATAATGCCCAGCAGAATTGAGCTTAACACAACAAGTGCAGTGTTTATTTTGAAAAAGACAATCAGCACAAAGCTTATAACAAACAGAAGCACCGTCAGGGGATTTTTCAACACAACGGAGCGGAAAGACCAGACAGCTTTTGCAAGCAGGGCGGCAACAGCAATATTAACGCCGGTCAGTGCCTTTTTAACATAAACGTTATCAGAAAAGCCTGCAAGGAACATTGCTATAATTGAAATTATGATAATAGACGGAGTTACAACACCTAATGTTGCCAGAATTGAGCCAAGAAGCCCGCCGCGCTCATAGCCGATAAACGTTGCCACATTAACCGCAATAATGCCCGGCGTAGACTGCCCTATTGCAAAATAGTCCATCATGCGCTCTTTTGTAGCCCAGCCGTGCTTGTCCACAAGTTCGCGCTCAAGAATCGGCAGCATTGCAAGCCCGCCGCCAAAGGTAACAAGTCCAATCTTAAAAAAGAGCGCGTAAAGCTCAAGCAGCTCTTTAACACCGGCTTTTTGCCTGCCCTTACGGCATTCCGGATTAACTGAAGTTTCAGATTCTGTCTGTTCGTCTTTATTCATGGAACAAGTATACAGAAGCAAATAAGATTTGCAAAGTGCATACACAGCTAGAAAGTTATTATCGCTTTTGATATACTTCTGAACAAAATGAATTATTATAAGAGGAATTCCGATGGCAAAATATCCTTTTGAAACCATTGAACCCAAGTGGCAGAAATATTGGGAAGAAAACAAAACTTTTAAAGCAACAGAAGATCCGTCTTTTCCAAAAGAAAAGAGAAGATATGTTCTTGATATGTTCCCTTATCCTAGCGGAGCAGGTCTGCACGTTGGTCATCCTGAAGGTTATACCGCAACAGACATTTACTGCCGCTATCTTAGAATGAACGGCTACAATGTCCTTCACCCGATGGGATACGACTCATTCGGTCTTCCGGCAGAAAACTACGCAATAAAGACAGGAACACACCCTGCTACCACAACAAACGCAAACATTGCAAACTTTACTCGTCAGATTAAATCATTAGGTTTTTCATATGACTGGGACCGCTGCGTTTCAACATGTGAGCCTGAATATTATAAATGGACACAATGGATTTTCCTTCAGCTTTACAAGAAAGGGCTTGCCTACGAAGCAGAAACACCGATTAACTGGTGCCCAAGCTGTCTTACAGGTCTTGCAAACGAAGAAGTTAAAGACGGAAAATGCGACCGCTGCGGCGCAACTGTAACACACAAAACAATCCGTCAATGGATTTTAAGAATCACAGACTATGCAGACAAGCTTCTTGAAGACCTTGATTCTCTTGACTGGCCTGAAAGCGTAAAGCTGATGCAGAAAAACTGGATCGGCAAGAGCGAAGGCTGCGAAATGGGCTTCAAAATTGCAGACAAAGACGGAAAACCTACAGAAGACGAACTGCGCATTTATACAACACGCTGCGATACTCTTTTTGGCGCAACTTATATGGTTGTTGCTCCGGAACACAAGCTTGTTAAAAAGCTTACAACACCGGAACAGAAAAAAGCTGTTGAAGACTATATCGAGGCAGCCGCAAAGAAGAGCGACCTTGAGCGAACAGACCTTGCAAAAGACAAGACAGGTGTTTTCAGCGGAAGCTACGCAATAAACCCGGTAAACAATCAGCTTATTCCTATCTGGATTGCTGACTACGTTCTCATAAGCTATGGAACAGGCGCTATCATGGCTGTTCCGGCACACGACGACCGCGACTGGGATTTTGCCAAAAAGTTCAATCTTCCGATTGTTGAAGTTCTCAAAAGCGAGGTTGACGTTCAAAAACAGGCATGGACTCAAGACGGAATCCATGTAAACTCTGAGTTTTTGAACGGACTTAACAAGCAGGACGCCATCGACAAAATGCTTGAATGGCTCGGCGAGCGCAACATCGGTAAAAAAGCTATTAACTACAAACTCCGCGACTGGGTTTACAGCCGCCAGCGTTATTGGGGTGAGCCGATTCCGTTAATTCACTGCCCTGAATGCGGCACAGTTCCTGTTCCAGACAAAGACCTGCCGCTTGAGCTGCCTGCTGTAAAGACATATCAGCCTACAGGAACAGGCGAAAGCCCGCTTGCAGCAATTGACTCATGGGTAAACTGCAAATGCCCTAAATGCGGCGCAGCAGCAAAGCGCGAGACAAACACAATGCCTCAGTGGGGCGGTTCATGCTGGTATTATCTCCGCTACCTTGACCCGGCAAACAAAGATGTTTTTGCCTCAAAAGACGCAATCAATTACTGGATGCCTGTAGATCTTTATGTAGGCGGTGCAGAACATGCCGTTCTTCACCTTCTTTATGCAAGATTCTGGCACAAAGTTTTGTACGATTTAGGACTTGTAAATACAAAAGAACCGTTTCAGCGGCTCATCAACCAGGGTCTTATTACATCATTTGCTTTCCAGCGCAAAAACAAGACTTTGGTTCCTACAGACGAAGTTGAAGAAAAGAGCGGCGAATTCTTTGAAAAGGCAACAGGCGAAAAGCTTGAGCGCGTAATTGCAAAAATGTCAAAGTCGCTCAAAAACGTTATAAACCCTGATGATGTTATCAAAGAATACGGAGCAGACAGCGTGAGAATGTACGAAATGTTCATGGGACCTCTTGAAGTTTCAAAACCGTGGAACACACAGGGCTTAATCGGTATAAGCCGCTTCCTTGAGAAAATCTGGGCATTAAGCGAAAAGCCGCTTACAGACAAACCTGTTGAAGGCGATATCCGCAAGACACTGCACAAAACAATCAAGAAGGTTACAGAAGACACAGCTTCGCTCAACTTTAACACTGCAATCAGCCAGATGATGATTTTTGTGAACGATGTTTCAAAACTTCAGGAACTGCCGAAAGATTTGTGGACTGCGTTTGTCAAACTTCTTTCTCCATACGCTCCTCACCTTGGTGAAGAACTGTGGCAGAAACTGGGCAACACAAAAACAATCGCCTACGAATCATGGCCTACATATAACGAAGATTTCTGCGCTGATGACAGCTGCACTGTTGTAGTTCAGGTTAACGGAAAAATCCGTGACAAGATTACTGCTGCACTTAATGCTGACAAAGCAGAAATTGAAAAAGCTGCACTTGCAACTGAAGGCGCAAAACGCTTTATGGAAGGCAAAGCAGTAGTTAAAGTTGTTGTTGTTCCGAACAAACTGGTAAATATCGTAGTAAAATAAAAACTGAAAAGCCGGTAATTATTCCGGCATATTGTCGGGCATCTCTGGAAACTTAAATTTTCAGAGATGCTCTGTTGTTATTGGAGGCTAAGCATGATGAAATTCATTGATTTTAGAAGCGACAGCGTAACATGGCCCACAGAAGAAATGCGTTCTGCCATGCAGCAGGCTGTTGTCGGCGATGATGCTTACGGAGAGGACCCTACAACAGCAGAACTCGAAAGTTATGGTGCAAGCCTTGTAGGCAAAGAAGCCGCTGTTTTTGTTCCGTCCGGAACTTTTGCCAACCAGATTGCACTTATTACGCATTGCAGACGCGGAGACGAAATAATAATTGATGACCGTTCGCACATCGTTCAATTTGAATCTGGCGGTGCTGCTGCTTTGGCAAATGTGCAGTTTAGAACTATTGAACCAAAAGGCAACGCCGTTACAACAGACGAAATCATCAATAAAATTAGAAAAACTGAAGACGAGACAGAACCTAAGACAGCCCTTATCTGCATAGAAGACACAATGCTTAACGGCAATACAATTCCGCTTGAAACAATGCGGAATCTGCGCTATCTGTCTTCGCGCTATCATGTTCCGGTTCATCTAGACGGAGCGCGCCTGTTTAATGCCGCCGCCGCCCAGAATGTATCGGCTGCAGAAATAGCTCAAAATGCAGATTCAGTTATGATTTCTCTTTCAAAAGGTTTGTGCGCCCCGGCAGGTGCCCTGCTCTGCGGCAACAAAAGCTTTATAGACAAAGCAAAAAAAGCCAGAAACCTCCTCGGCGGCACAATGCACCAGAGCGGTGTTCTTGCAGCAGCCGGGCTTGTCGCATTAAAAAACATGCGCCAGCGCCTTTCGCAAGACCACGAAACTGCATTCTATCTTGCAAACAGCCTTACGCAGTTTGAAGATCTTGAAATTGACATTACAAGCGTAGAAACAAATATTGTTCACTGCAGATTCAAAGACGAAAATTTTGAAAGTGAATCTCTGTGCGATTTCTTTAAAAGCCGGAACATTCTCTTAAAGCCCACAACAGAAGACGGCAGATTAAGCTTAATGACCCACAGATGGATAAACAGACAGGATATTGATGTTTTTGTAAACGCTTTGTCAGACTTCTTGAAAAGCAGCTGATATTTTAAGCAGATATATCTACAAAAAAAAGACTGGCTAATAACGGCCAGTCTTTTTTTTATACCAGAATAATCTGCAATTTATGACTTATTGTGCGCTTGAAGCTTTATCCCATGCATAAAGGAATTCAAGCATATACTGCTGAATATTGCCGAACCACTTCTGCTGCATTTTGCATGCTTCAATGCCGATATACCTGTAATGCCAGCATTCATATCTATAGCCGGTTAACAGGTATATCTGCATTTTGCATGCTTCAATGCCGATATACCTGTAATGCCAGCATTCATATCTA
>CAMJMF010000003.1 GCA_946406925.1 uncultured Spirochaetales bacterium
AACAAAGGGCCTTATCAACAGCGAGGAACTCGAAGGCGTTACGTTGATGCTCTGTGATGACAATCATGGCAATTTGCGCACACTTCCCACAAAAAAAATGCGGAAACACAACGGCGGCTACGGCATGTACTATCACTTTGACTATCACGGCTGGCCGTACAGCTACGAATGGTTTAATACAACGCATCTTGCCAAAATCAAGGAACAGATGACAACTGCTTATGAGTTCGGCATAAGGGAACTTTGGGTTGTCAACATGGGCGACATTATGACAAACGAATTTCCGCTCAATTTTTTTCTTGACCTTGCATACGACTACAAGAAATATTCAAGCTTTGAGTATACGGCTAAAAAATATACGGCGGAATGGGTCGCTTTTAACTTTCCGTCTGCTTCAGCTGAACAGCAAAACGACATTTGCGGTATAATCAACGGCTATACAAAACTTGCACATAGGCGCAGAACCGAATGTCTTAAAAGCGGCACTTATCATGCCGTCAACTTTGGTGAAAGCGATGAAACGCTTGCAGCCGCCGAATCAATCATCGAAAAATGCAGAAAGCTCAAGACAGAACTGCCATCAAGCGCGCAGAACTGCTTCTTTTCGCAGGTTTACGTTCCGGCTTTAGGCAACATGAACGTGCTTAAAATGCAGCTTTTATGCGGAAAAAACCAGTGGCTTGCGCAAAAAGGCGCAATGGCAGCAAACACTTATATTGAGCAAATCAGGCAATGTCTTGAAGAAGACAAAAAGCTTGTTGCTGAAATTGACGCACAGAACGGCGGAAAATGGCACGCCATGGGCTGGAGCGAGCATTTCGGTTTTTCCGGCTGGAACGAAGAAGAAAACCAATATCCGCTTTATATGACCATAGACGGCGCAAGAAAAAAGCGCCTTATTGTCTGGATTGACGGCGATGACACAGTTACAAGCGGTCTGCCGTGGAGCAGACAGACACTGAAAATAGACGCCTTCAAGAACCCGCACTGCCAGAAAGCTTTTATCAACATTGCATGCGGCTCAAAAGAAGACACTGACTATAAATTCACAAGTATTGCAGAATGGCTTAAAATTGCCGAACCGGAAGGTACGGTAAAATCTGACAAAGTGAAAAAAATCGCTGTTGAGATTGACCGCGCACTGTTTGAACAGGCCGAAAAAAAGAACACAATCTTAAAGCTCACCGGCGCAGACAACAGCGCAGGCAATGTTGAAATCTGCATAAACGTAAACGCTGAGCTTTTAAACGCAGACGTCGAAGCAGGCACATTCATTCAGACAACAGATTATATCTCAATTGAAAGCTCAAGCTTCTTTGAGGCGTATGACGGCATCAACAAAGAAGGTGAAGTCGCCGGCTTTGAGCTGCTTAAAGACTACGGCAAAATGAAAGACGGCATGAAAGTCTATCCGGTAACTTCTTATTTTTCAGAAAGTTTAAAGAAGTCGCCGAGCCTCACCTATAAATTTGCGCTTGAAAACGAAGGCATTTACCGCTTTGACTTTTACATGAACCCGTCCAATCCGGCGACAAAAGACAATTACTTTAGGTTCGGTGCCGGCGTGAACGGCAAAAAAGTGCTTGTTGATGTTGTTGATTCAGACTTTGCCGTCGGCGACAACCAGCAGCCATGGGGCACAGATGTTACGAACAATATTCGCGTAAAATCAGTATATTTTGACTGTGCCAAAGGTGTAAACACGCTTAAAGTTTATGCAGTTACGCCTAATTTTGTGCTCGAAAAGATTGTGATTTATCCGAATGAGTTCAAGATGAAGCAGTCTTATCTCGCTCCGAAAGAAACTTATCGAAAATAGCTATACACAATCTGCTTTTATCTTGCAATAAGCTCGCAGGGAATTTCAAAACCTTCAATGCCGTATTTTGCATCAGATTTAAGCAGATTGTCCATCAGCTCAGCAGATTTCCGCCCTATCTCAAGAAGCGGCAGTTTCATCGTTGTAATTCCAGGGTGAAGATAAGACGAAACAATATGATCATCAAAGCCTGTGACAAATAAATCTTTTCCAGGCTGCATATTGTGCTCGTAAAGATAATCATAAACGCCGGCTGCAAGAAAGTCATTGTGGCAGAAAACAGCGGTCACACCCTTTTTCAGCACTTTAGCGGCGGCTTCTTTCCCCGCATCACGTGTCCAATTAACAAACACACACAAATCTTCATCAAAATGAATATTGTGCTCTTTTAAGACGCGCTTAAAGCTGTTGTACCTTTTTTGTGCATGAAGATTGTCATTCAAACCGCAAATCATTGCTATTTTTGTATGGCCTTTGGATAAAATGTACTCAGCCATTTTTACTGTACTCGTTTCATCATCAATTGAAACATAGGGCAGCTTTCTCTCGTCTGTATATGCATAGCTTATAACAACAGGAACAGGCAGAATATGATTATAATACTTCAGTTTTCTTGAATGTTCCGCAACATGGATTATTCCGTTTACCTGTTTTGACAGCAATTCGTCAACAGCGTTATTTACGCCTGACTGCAAAAACTTTTCATCGTCCATCCAATTCAAATTTGAATAAACACGCATATTATAAAGAATTGTCTCGTATTTTTGCGCCTCAAAATAGCGCATTATGCCTTCAATTATTGCAGGAGAAGTAAACGCTGAAAGTTCTTCTATGATTAGCCCGATTGTGCGCTTTGAATTTACCCGTAGATTCCGTGCCATAAAATTCGGTTTATAGCCGGTTTCTTCAATCATCTGGAGTATGCGCATTTTTGTTGATTCTGAAATATTTGACTTGCCGTTTATTGCATTAGAAACTGTTGCAGTAGAAACGCCGCACCTGTCGGCAAGTTCCTTCAAAGTAATCATAGTTTATCGATTAACCTCTCTAAAAAGTAACATGCCGTTTCTAGAAAATCAACATAAAAAATGGAATTTATTGCAGCTTCGGGAAAAACCCTTATTTTATGTGCTCTACAAAACGTTTAGAAAACAAGACGTATTCCGCAAGCTTTTACCACAATTCTTTTTGCAAAACTTTCCAGCTTCTTTGGTTTGCACGTGTAATTATATCATAAGGTTCTGATGTTCCTATCAAAAACGCAGAGTTTTCATCATGAAACTTATTGTTGCGGATAACAGTCTGCCTGTCATAATTGGCATAGCAATACCTGCAAAAGTGGCTGCACGTATTATATTCACCGATATCAGCTGTTAAAATGCAGGCGCATTCTTTTCGGTTCTGTCTCATTTTGGGAATATCCAGCCTGCATCCGGCGGCTTTTTCAAAGACTTCTTTAGTCATACATCCGGAAACATCTGCACCAAATTCCGCAAGAGACGGAGATTCACCACAAGTTTTCACATTGATATTGTACTGCTTTCCGATCTTTACAAATTCTTTGCAGATAATTTCCTGCTCAATTTGTGAAACTTCAATTGCGCTGCTGAAATTCTTCTGGACTTTTTTGTACAAGTCAATAAAGCTTATAACGCAAGTTTCTGTATAATCTGATAATTGTTCCGCCATTTTTCTGAAGGCGTTTATATGAAAATCAACAGTATATTTTTCATTTACAAAAATCGGGTCATAACGCCAGCAGACACTGTTAACACCAAGTTTGTCAGACAATTTCTTAAAGCACTCAATAACAAGCTGCTTGTCCGGAACATTCGGTTCTATTTCACTTTCATAAGGCGTTATTGTAACAAACCAGAACTGCTTAAAAGGCTGCAGCACATCACTGCTTTTTAATTGCGTAACCAGCGGAATTGGATTTTTTGAACAAAACACGAATAAATCTACTACATCAGGATTCAGCAGATATTCTGTGACCTGCTGCCGGTTGTACGGGTTTCTGACACAAACATAGCCGGCTTTTATTCTGTTAATAAACCAATTCGAAAAAAAAGCCGGAATATCCGTTCTTAGTCCAGTATTAATTATCATAATAGAATATTTTACCTTTTAGCACCGGTTCTGACTGAAAACAAGTTTTCTCTGCTATGCATCGGTTGCATTCATTTTTGCTATTCAATAACAGCAGGAAGCTGGCAGATAAAATAGCCCTGCGTTATGAAAAACTCTGCCAAAATATATGTCAGCATAATGATAAAGTGCCCTTTAAATACTCTTCCCTTTTGATGAAAACGAACCAAAAACAAAACAATATCAGAACAGAAAAACAGAACAGATCCTGTTACAACGAATAATCCGCCCATATTCAGTTCTGAAAAAACAAATGCCCATGCAAAAACGTTCATTGCGCCATTAATTAACAGATAGACTAAAACACCGTAGAAAAACGGCTGCGGTAAAGCTTTGTTCAAAACATAAAAAACAGCATACGCACATGATGCATAAATAATTCCTGCAACAATTAAAAAGACTACAGGAACAGCTGCCCAATCGATATAAGAACAATACAAAGGGATAAAACACAAATGCGCTGTCAAAAAACTTATTCCACCAATAATGAAATAATACAATTTTGAGCGCAAAAGCATTACATCGCCAATCCAGCTTGTTAAAAGTGCCAGCAGAAGTATACTGCTAAAAGTTATTGAATGCACAGAGCACGAAATCAGATAATAAATCAACAAGAACGGTATTATAAAGCCCTTGGTATGTGTTCTAAGAGAATCTTTGCCTTGGTAGCAATTGGTCAGATGAATTACGCTTAGTATCACAAAGACAATCAGAAAAAGATATTGCATAAACTCTCCTTTGGAATTAATCATGGTGTCTGTATTCCAGAATCCGGTGATTTTTTCCAGATAACAGTCATGTCATTTGGAAGATATCCGTCAACTATTGTATACTCTGAAGACGGATACATTTTCTTTACATCAACCATCGATTTTTCAACAATCTCAGAATTATAATAATAATATGCATCTTCCTTGTTTGATGATGTATCACTTAGCAGAGAACATACAAAATACTCATCAGCAATCACAGCAAATTTCTCAAAGGATGATTTCAAAAATGTTCTGTTATTTCCTAAATTCAAGTTGAAAATACCTGATGTATATACAACATCAAATTTTTCATTTTGCAATTTTTCTGAATTCGCATCAAAAATATCAGTATTAATGAATCTGTATACTGCGTTGACACCGGCCGGCAATTTTATTTGTTCAGCCTGTGCCTCTGCCATTTTCACCATATTCGGCAAAATATCTGTTCCCACATAATCAACAGACCAATGCAGCCCCTGTGTTAAAAAATGATATAAATCACCGAGACCGGAACCTACATCAAGCAATTTTTTGTGGTTCAAATTTATGTTTTTCGCAAGTATTGAGAATCTTTTATATTGAGCGTCTCTGCTTTCCCAGCCCAAAATTTTATAATTGTTTTCACGGTTTCCAGACAGTGCTTTTTCTGTACGTGCAAATACATTGTCAAAATTTTCCTGATAATATTCATTGATTTTATCAAAATTTGTTTTGTCTGCCATTTTTCAGCCCCGATATTATCAGAAACAAAAAAAGCCTTGCTCTATGCCCTAAGCAATAGAGAAGGCTCTTTGGATTTGATACAGTTCAAATTACAGCCCTACATTAAATTTGAGCTGAACAGAGTAATCAAACATTCTATTCTTTTTGATGCTGTTTACTCCGTACATTATATCAGCACCAATACGGACATCATTTGCAATAACAAACATACCGCCCAATGAAAATTCAGTATATGTGTAAATTTTTTCAAACTTCTCGCGGCGTGTTTTTAACCCTTTTAACTCTTCTTTTTTTCTAGGACGTATAAATCCAGACAAAGAAGTTGTGAAAGAAACTTGAGAAGAAGGCTTCCACTTAAACGACAGCTCAGGTTTTACAAGATCTGCAAAACCGCCTTCGTAAAAGATACCGGCATTCTTATAGGTTATAGGTCTGTATTCAGACATACCGTCGTCATTGTTTGGAGTACCATACTGTAAACGAGTTGCAAGCTGCATATTGCGCATTAAAAACCATGACATGCCGGCATTCAAATAACCAGCCATATAAGTCTCTGTTTTTTTTGCAGTCTGTCTTGAAATAGCTTCTCCAACTATACCTAAATCATAATACAATCTTGTTGATTTAAGGAACGGTCCGTTTATACCTGTTGCCATATACATAGAGTCAACAAGCTCTTTTATGTCCTTTTTCTTCTTTGTAAGCTTACTGTCATTGATAACACGGCGCAAATCAAGCTGAGCTACCATATCACCAAAAAGATCTATACGGTTTCCGCCAAACTCTGGAAAAAGTGTTGACCACTGGAAAACAGCACGATTTGCTGCAAGCCCATAATACGGTTCCGGCAAAACCGAAGCATTATAAAAGTCATCATATGAGAGCATACTGGTTGAAGTATAATAAGATTGAAAACCTATATAAGATGCAGTTACATCCATAACTATGCCCGGAATATTTACATGAATCGCAACACCATCTGCAGATTCATTCATAATCATCTCGTGCGTATCTTTTATCTTAATGCGTCCTAATTCATAATTAACAAAGCCATGACAGAACGGAAATTTTCTTGTCTGAATACGGAACAATTCAAGATCAACAAAAGGACGGCAATGCGGTACTTTCGGGTTTAAACGGTAATATGCACTGCCCTGTGCTGTAAATCTCCAGCCGTCAGCAAAACGAAAATCAATCCACGGAGACAATTTATATTCGTAAGAAAACCAGTCAGAAATTGCAAATTTGGCTGACAGATCAGCACCATAATTCACATTCAAATCCATTGAAAAAAGCGGTGTAAGCGCAAAACAAAGTAAAAATGAACAAATACAAAGACGGAGTTTTGAACAAACAGCAAGCGGATTCATCAGTAAGCTCCTTTATAAATCAATTTTGCATTTGGAAAAGCTGATGAAAATTTTCCCATGATAGTTACAAAAAAAGATCCTGTCATTTTATCTCCGGGGAAAGCATCCGGCTTTATAACACCAAAATATTTCATCTGCCTGAAAGCATAATGTCTTGAACCAAAACAATAATACAAAATACTTGTTGCCTTAATATCAAAAGCTTTTAACAAAAACAAACTCATATCATCATAGCGCAACAATGTATCAGGAGTAATACCGGAAGGAATAATACCGGCATTTGAAAAATGTTCAAAAGCATCATTCATTGAAATTGTTTTATCAACATTGTCATCATCTGAATAATAAGCCAAGTATGTCAAACTTTTCCAAGTTGTTTTTTCTTCTTTTACTATATCAGCGATTATGTCTGCACTTTGAGCAGAAACTGCACATAAAGCAATAAAACATAAGGCAAAAAAAGCAAACATTTTTTTCACAATGGTACCCTTGAAGTGTTTCAACCACACTACTAACATTATATTATAATAGTATACCGTATTATCGATAAATAATAAAGCTTATATTATGTAATAATAGGAAATTTTGTACTATTAATCTTGTAAAATAGCAAAATTAATCTTTTAAAGTCTTTGTACAAAATGACATAAATTATTTTTATGCATAAAATCTCTAAAATTCTGTACTAGCACAAAACCTCATTCTCTGCTTCACACCGCAAATAAAAAACCGGAACCACAGCGGTTCCGGTCCAAAAGAAACAGGATAAAAGAACTATTTCTTTTTGAGCAGTGCTGCAAACGGATTGTATGTTTCGCCCGAATTATCCTGATTCTTCAAATATTCTTCAGAATCATCATCCTGCTTGACAGACGAAGCCGGAGCAAGCGAGATACGGTGATTTGCTGAATCAATGGAAACAATCTGGGCATCAAAGCTGTCACCAACCCTAAAAAGCTTACGCAGATTAGTATTTGCCTTGGCTTTTTCAATAGTGGAAATATGCACAAGGCCATCAATACCGTCTTCGAGATTAACAAAGATTCCGAAATCAGCAATTCTTACAACATTGCCAGTAATTTTCTGCTCAGGCTTGTATCTTTCATCAACTGTATCCCATGGATCTGCAATCAAAGCTTTCATGCTCAATGTTACTTTTTCATGCTCCCAGTCTGTCTTGATAACAGAAGCTGTTATCTCCTGCCCTGCTTCAAGAACATCAGCTAAATTTTCCACACGGCCTCTTGAAACTTCTGAAACAGGAAGCAAAGCCTGAAAACCCTGAACATCAACAAAAGCACCAAACGGATGAAGAGAAAGCACTTTGCCGCGTACAGTCATACCGACTGTCAGTTTCGTTTTCAAAATTTCCATTTGAGAAAGTCTTGCCGCTTCTAAAACTGCACGGTTAGAAACCAGTACATTTTTTCCGTCATTCTTGTATTCTGTAATTTTAAAAGTTAACGTCTTGCCTTCAAAAGTTTCGTTCTCTTCTTTCCGGCGGCCACCCATCTGAGAAAACGGACAGAATGCGCGGATATTTCCGATTTTTACTTCGTAGCCGCCTTTAATCTCTTTCTCGACTTTTCCCTCAATAGGAATGCCGTTTTTATAGGCGTTTTCAATTATTGTCTTATCTGCATTATTTGAGGCAATTTTTGTTGTAAAACGCATTTCGCCGTGATTGTCGTCAATAAAATATGCCTTGATTATGTCGCCTTCTTTTACAGAAAGGTTTCCGTTCTCATCTTTGAGTTCAGCGGCATTCAGCACACCCTCACTTTTCGAATTTAAATCAAGAAAAATTGTATCATCTGAAATCTGTACAATTGCGGCTTGTATTTCCTGTCCTGGTATCAATCTGTTCATAAATATCCTCCACTTTTTTCAACCATACTTCAATCGGTTTCCGCCTGAAATAGTACACTCTTAAGCATTTTTACACAAGGCAAAGTATTTCACTTTGAGCCTGATTTATTAATAAGAAAAGCCGAATTTTCGGTCTGCTGAAAGATGCGCACTCACGTGAAAAACAAACAGACTTGCTAAAAAAACAGCAGTTCATTAGACTTGTTCAAAAACTCAGTAAATTTAGTTAGTATTGAGCATTTTTAAGTGCATTACGAGGGCTTTATGAAAACGCTTCTAAAAAGAATATTTACCGCTCTGAAAAAAGATATAGTACTTACAGCAGCGCTAACCTGCGGAATTGTTTCATGCTTTTTTTGCAGACCTACCGCAAAAGACATTATCAGCGCAATTGACTTCAGGGTGCTTTCACTTTTGTTCTGCCTTATGACGGTAATAGCCGCTTTTAAAAGCATAAATGTGCTGGATTCTTTGTCGCAGTACCTTTTAAGAAAATGCAAAACCGTCCGTTCTGTTTATTTTATTTTATGCACACTTGTCTTTTTCTGCGCCGCAATTGTCACAAATGACGTCGCGCTGCTTACATTTGTTCCAATTACATTAATTGTATGCAGCCACGCAGGCATAAAACCGCTTAAACTTATCATCTTTGAGACTTTAGCAGCAAACCTCGGCTCGTGCATAATGCCGATGGGCAATCCGCAGAATCTTTTTATTTATTCGTTCTATAAAATGACAAACGCTGATTTTTTTCTGACAACGCTGAAAATCGGAATTCCGTCATTTTTTCTGCTTTTTGCATTTCTTATGGCTGCAACAAAAGATGTTAAAACAGCAAAAATAAATATTGTTTCAACTCTTGGTCCTGCCGGTGTTGAAAAAGGCATTTCTGTTTATGTTTATCTGATTCTACTGATAATCAATCTGCTCTCGGTGTTCCATGTAATCAATTCGGTTATAAGCTTTGCAATTACACTTGTGACAATTCTTTTGTTTAACCGCCGGCTTCTGCTAAAAGTGGATTACACACTGCTTTTAACGTTCACAGGATTTTTTGTTTTTACATCGAATATCTCTTCGATTGAAGCTGTCCAACAGTTTTTTAAAAGCATATTGAACACAGAAACAGGCACTTTTTTTGCGGGGCTTGGCTTAAGCCAGATTATCAGCAACGTGCCGGCAGCACTTCTGCTTTCTAGTTTTACTGAAAACGCGAAAGCTCTTCTCGCCGGTGTCAACATCGGCGGCTTGGGCACAATAATTGCCTCGCTTGCAAGCGTTATCTCGTACAAACTTTATCAGAATTCAAATATTCCTCAAGAGGAAAAAGACCCGTTCCTTCCGACTTTTTCATTCTATAACGTGATTTTTCTGCTGATTCTGGTTCTGCTTTATCTCGGTTTTGGTGTTCTTGAAAACGGGTTTTGACAAAGACCGGCAGTTTCTGTAAATTATTCTCATGGCTTTTCCTATAAAAATTCTGACACTATATAAAGACTTGAACTTTTCAACTGATGCCGGCATTGAAACTTGTAAAAATGAACGGCTCGAGATTTATAAAAACGGCGTTTCAAAACACAATATGAGTCCGGCACTTGACGAATATCTTAAAGACGGAATCTCGTGTGGTTTTGCACTTCCAAAAGACAGCACCGCAAAACCTGATTATGCTATAAAAGCTGATAAATACTTTTTTGTGCAGGGTGATCTGAAAAAAGACAATATAAACGAAGCAGCAGAAGCTTTATGGCTTGAATCAATCTGGCAGGAACAGACTTTAGATATGGACACTGTCTATGTCAGATACATAAATGAAGACGACAATGAAGCTTTTCAAATTTTCAGAAAAGTAGTTTCGGACTAAAAGATTTTATAACCGCATTAAAAAAGAAAATCCCCTGCAAGCTTTTACAGGGGATTCCGTCAACTAGAAACTATAAGATTTCAGCTAGGTAATCTGACCGTTTCTACCATAAAGCGGACAGACGGACCGTAAGATTCCTCAACCTGTTTTTCAATTACAAAAACAAGTGATTTGCCGTTTTTGTCTCTTAAAACGCGGTTCAGACGGTAACCAGAAACACCTTTCCGCTTTAGCTGCGGATTGCCAACCAAAAAACTACGATTTTTGCCGCTTGAAGTTTTCTGCTCAACAACTAAATAAAAGCTGGATTCAGCATTACGGCCTTTGCCTTCAACAAGTTCGTTAATTCTCACCTTATAAGTTTCAACTTCGTTAGTTGAAGGGTTATCAAAATCGCGGAATTCCACAACATCTTTATATAATGGCGACGATTCTGCATCTTTACCGATTGTATCAGAAGAAAGAAGCCCCAGACCATTATAATCGTTCAAACCTATAGAACCGCAAACCTGATAAAGAATAACCGAATTCGGTTCATCTGGAATTTTGTAAGAGCTTATAAATGAATCTTCTGTTGTTACAAGCTGCTCAAAAACCTTTGCGCCGCTTATCCCCGAAGTTTTACCCGATGCTGTTGTTTTAAAAGTGCCGTCTTTCACGTATTCGTTTTTCGCTGTATCTACAGCAAAAAATTCAGCATAACCTTTTGTACTTCCGTCTGACTGAATTAATTCCCCGTACTGGCCAAACAGATACTGCAAACCGTCAGGAGAAAAACCCATGTCATTAAACCGCGCTGTATCGGCCCATAAACAACAAGAGAAAATTGACAGAAAAAGAACAACTAATTTTGTTTTTTTCATAGCCCCTCCTATTTTCAATTGTTTTAATAAAGTAAAACTTTATCATTCCTATTTTCGGTGTATCAAAGAATGCGCTTTACAGTTATTTCAGTTCACGATATTCTTAAAACATGACACTTTCATTACGTAACCGAATCATAAGAATGCTCACAATTTTTTCCGCAGTGATTTTTCTTTCAATTACCGCGCTTTATGTAATTCAGTTTTTCAACGGTTCTTTCATGAATTTTCCGCAGATGACCAGATTTTTCAACCGGCTGCCGGATATAAAGCCGTTTCAATACACAAAGTGGTCTGTGCTTGCCGCCCCAACTTTCATTCTGTGCTATATTACGGTCTGCTCTCTGCTGTTAATAAAATATTTTGAAAAAACACACGCACCTGAAATTGTCTATTTCACCACTTTTCTCATTAATATGCTTGTTGAAGCCTCAAGACTTTTTCTGCCGGTACTCAATCTCTGGCAGGGAAACTACTTTCTTCTGATTGTTGTCTCAAAAATTGTATTCTTCTGCCGCTTAACGGGCTTTTCAATTATGCTTTGCGGGGCGGCACTTTCGAGCACAAAAAACGAAATGCAGGATTCCAGCTCAAGATTCGGATTGACAGCACTGGCTGTGCTTACAGCGTGCTCAATTCCGGTTAATTCACTTACGATTTATTCAACATGGGTTATTCCTACTGCATATTATATGCTGTTTCTTATTATCCGCTTTTTGTTTGCAATAACGACTGCTGTAAGTTTTTTCATAACAGCAAAAAAGAATGAAGTGCCTGAATACAAACAGACTGCACTTTTTTTTCTTTTGCTTTCAACAGGACTTATAATTCTTCAAGAGACAGACAATCCGGCTTTCTTTATTTCAGGCGCGGTTCTTTTAACTGCCGGAACTTTCGGCTTTTTAAGATCTTTGCACAATTATTATCTCTGGAAATAACTTCATTATGCGGCTGCAGACAATGCAGTTTGCACAACAAAAATATCGGGTTTACATAAAAAAAGTCTGCCGCATTTAACAGCAGACTTCTAAAATGAATTATGAAAGCGATTTCTGTAAATCCAATACTTCCTGACGGCTTAAAGTACGGACAATCTTAATATCGTTTCCGACAGGCATTGTTACAGGGTCTCCATGCTCGTCTTTTTCACCTAAAATCTGAATAATCGGCAGTTTCGGGTTCAGCGGATTAACATCAACAACCTGTCCGATTTTTCCATTATGCAGGAACACATAAGCACCAATCGGATAAAGCGAAACAGCGAACAAAAGTGCCTTGATAACATTTTCATCAAACTGGAGACCGTTGTTCTTCAAAAGCTCAACCATAGCTTCGTAAGAACTTTGCTGAACTTTATGCAGACGTGGAGCTGTAATAGCCTCAAAAGAACAGGCTACAGAAATAATCTTAGCAAAAAGCGAAATCTTTTCACCGGTAAGTTTTCTTGGATAGCCGGTTCCGTTCTGCTTTTCATGATGCTCAAGAGCACCAAGCTGAATGCTCAGCGGGAAGTTATAATTTTTGAGAATGTTATAAGACAAAATAGGATGTGTATACATACTGTTTCTGTCTGCCAAAGACAAAGGCTTATTAACTATATAAATCTGCGGAGGAAGCTTCAGCATTCCGATTTCATGCAAAACACAGGCTACAGCAAGGTCTACCTGTTTTGGAAACGGCATACGAAGCTGCAAAGCAATTGCGATAGCAAAAATTGTAGAACGCATAGCATGGTTCAAAAGATATGTTCTGCTGTTTACCTGATTTTCAGGCTGAAGACGTAAAATATAACGGCGCTGTTCATTTATGAATACACAAAAATCTTTTAATTGAGCATGTATTGCCTCATAATCCAATTTTTTGTGTGTTGTGAATTTTGTATAAACATCTTCGATATAATTTATGTATTCTTCATAGACAATCTGAACAAGAACCATGTGATTCTTATCAATACTTGTGTTTTCTTCTTTTACGTTTTCTACACGCTTAAGAGCACGTTCCATTACAGAACCATCTTTATTTTCTTCGCCCTGCTCTTCAACTTCATTTTCCATAAAGGTTTCTTCAATAGCTGCATCAACAGAAGCAGATGAAGTTGCAGGCTTTGGCATCTCGGCAGGTGCTGTTTTTCCCAATTCACCTTCTGAACAAACCTGTCTGAATTCCCAATTCAAAAGTGACTGCTTAAGTTTATCATTAAAAGGTGTCTGCGGAGTTAATAACAAAAAAGTATCATCGAGCAACAATTCTTTAGTAAAGACCGATTCTTTTGATAATTCTGTTACATTAAACGAATTCATATATTCCCCTGTTGACCTGATTCTTCTGACATCTTAAGATTAACTCACAATAAGGAGCCGTCATGAAAATCAAATTCCTATATATTACCTTTAATATCGTCCTGATTGCAGCTTTACTTTTGCTTTTTTTTACGCCAAAGCTTACATTATCAGATGATTTATACACAGAAATTGCTATGACAAACAATATTTTTATTATTGCACTGCTTGCCATTACAATAGCAATTAACTGCATATTTTTCATAAACAGGAAACCGCTGAAATATCTTGAAGAAGAAAACTGGAAAGGTCTCGCTGCTTATCTTCATAATAAAATATACACCCAAAAACGAATTTCTGCACGTTCTGTGCAACTTTTATGTGATTCGCTGCTGCTTAACGGCAGAACGGAAGAAATAATTGATTTATGCGCTTTCGTAAAGGCTGAAAACCATAAAGCATATCAAAAGAATCTTCTCCGTTTTGCAAGTTCATACGTTCTGCTCACAAAACCGACAGAAGCCCGCTCTGTTCTGGAAGAAGCAGACCCTGCCGTTGCAAAAACAGACTGGGTTAAATGGTACCACGCCTTTACATTTTATCTTGAAAAAGAGTTTTCAGCAACAATAACCGAACTCGGACAGTCAATTTCTGCATTTAAAGACCCTGTTGTTTCAGCACTTTCCATTTATCTGCTTCAGCAATTATCATCAATAAACACAGCAGAATATCAAAAATATGAACAATTTGTTGCAGACAAGAAAAATAAACTGCTGATTGATTTCAGCCGGAAAAGGTTTCAAGAATATGCAGAAGATCAGAAAAGCCAGCTTTATTGCGTAATAATCTCCAGCCTGATAAAACAGGCTGAAGATTTAATTTACAACTGAGGCTTTAGCGTTCAGCTTCAATTACAGCCTTGATTGCGGCAAGAAAATCTGAATATTCTGTAAATGCCTTGATATGAGAATATTCGTCCTGAATATGCTTTGGCGGTCTGAACAAGAAACCTGCCTGAGAGTTTTTAATCATCTCAAGGTCGTTGAATGAATCGCCTGCGGCAATTGTCTTAAAGCCGATAGACTGCAGGGCTTTTACCGCATGGTATTTCCCGTTTGACTGGCGCAAATTGTAGCTGGTAATCATGCCGTTGCTGTCAACAGTCAGGTTGTTGCAGAAAATCGTCGGCATTCCAAGCTTCTTCATTAAAGGAGCGGCAAATTCTGTAAATGTATCTGACAAAATTATAACCTGGCTAATTGACCTGAGCTCGTCAAGAAAAGCTTTTGCACCTTCAAGCGGCTCAATTTTTTCAATTGTCTTTTGAATTTCTTTTAAGCCCAATCCGCGTTCTTTTAAAAGAGCAATTCTCCACTTCATCAATTTATCATAATCAGGCTCATCGCGTGTTGTTCTCCGCAATTCAGGAATTCCAGAAGCTTCAGCAAACGCAATCCAGATTTCTGGAACCAGAACGCCTTCCAAATCAAGACAAGTTACAAACATATAATCTCCTACCAATTTTCTTAATGCGGAACGACAAGCCCGCTATAACAGGGCAATAACCCTTCATACAATTCTTTTTGCGAACAGCATATCCGCTGTTACAGGATAGCTGATTTTATGAATTTGCGCCATTTTTTTCAATTGTTGCCAAAGCAAACTGAATGTCTTTTATAAAAAAATCAATCTCAGCCCGAACTCTGTTCAAGAAGCTTTTTTCAAGGCTCGGCTCTTTATAACCGTCTGGGAAATGCAGGTACAGATATTCTCTTTCTTTCAAAGCCGGAACTATTTCATCTAATTCAGTTCCATTAATCATACGGAATTTTAATTTTTCCAAGGCTTCAAGCTCATCTAATAAAAATTGCTTAACATTTCTCCCGGTTTCTGCGTTTTTTTGCAAAACAGAAGAATTTGAGGCAGCACTTTCAGAGCGGTTCTGTATAATCTCTTCTGCGGAACTTAAGTCCCTCCGCTCAAGGTTCAATTCCATGCCTTCACTTGAAATATCAAATAAATTTGGAACTCTGCCGTATCTGGCGGCAAAAGTTCTGCCGTAATTTGACAAAGAAGGCGTTGTAATGCATGGCTTTCCGTCTTTGCCTGCAAAGAAATAGCTGTTTATACCAAAAGCCGCATCACCACGCAGCAGCGGAGAAAGACGGCTGCACTCATTCAGCAAAGTTCTGTGGCTTGGAGATTCTTTGCAATGTGTCTTACACGGCTTAAAACTGAAATCCAGACCACAAATGAATATTGGAACGTTATCGTCTTTTCTTAACATTAAAGCAATTTCTGTTGCCGCCAGCCCCACTGAGCCTAAAGGCGGAATAACTTTGCAGCCAAGAACATTCTTTATGCGCTCAAGATAATTGCACTGCTCATATTCAGAAATAAAGAAAGATATATCACCGCCGGTCATATTAAGCACATGCGGTCTTGAAGTTAAATCTGCAATCATCGCAATTTTAGTGCCGGCGCTGCCGATATAAGATTTTTCTACCGCAAGCTGGCTTTCAACAGCAATAATTGCATCTGGAAATATTCCGTTAGACAATAAAGGCATCAGCGCATTGTCAACAGCAATAACAAAGCAGTCGTCAGAATTTCTCTGCAAGAAGGCGGTTGCACTTTCTAAAGACAAGCCTGAACCGCAGACAACAATCGGCTTAGAAACTGAATTGCTTTTCAAGGCTGAAGAAAACGGCACCATTCCAAGATTTTTGAAAATATTTCTAGCATACAGCCTGCCCAGTTTTACAAGCGTAATGCGGTTGCGCCAGAACTGATTTATTGCATTATCGATAAGTGCCGTCAAAGAATGATAGAACTGACGGTAAAGTTGCGCACCACCCGAAAGCTCAATCGGTAGGCAGCGCTTGAAATTTGCAAACGAAGGTAAAAGCTTTTGTGCAAACAGCGAAAACAACGCACTTCCGCTTGGAATGCATATATTGAAAATATTCGGTTTGTCTTTTATAAGTTTTTGAACATGCTCATTTGACAACTTGAACAAAGCCTCATCAGCTTCTATCAATATCATCGAGCAGTTTTGCGGCAGGCGCTCTATTAATTCTTTAAGCCCATAACCCAACAGCGGCGAAAAAACCAGAACGAGGGTCTGAGGCAAAACCGTATAAGACTCTGCTGTTCTTACAGAAGCAGCTTCCGGGTTATAGCGAGAATATAGATATCTGTTGTGGTAAAAAACAGAAAAACCTTGTCCTGAGGCGGGCACAAGACAAGGTTCTTCATTATTAATATTATTTTCCAAAAGTCTTATTCTAACGATGAAAGATAAGCCGAAACAACATCGTTCTTAACATAATCAGCACTTGTAAAGAAGTTAGTGATTGAAATTGTGTCAAAACGCTGTGCATTAATCGGATAGAAGAATGCCATAGAAGTAAGCAGCTCATCTTCAAGGCTGCTTTCCCCAATAAGCTTAAGAACAAGAACATTATTCTTCAACATTACAGGAGCTGAAATCTCATTAAGCTTAAGCGAGAATGCTGTTTTCAAGAAATTCTCATTTGTAGATGCACCTGCAAGAACAGCAGTATCAGAATCAACAGGGTTAAGCAAATTATTTGAACCGTAGTTCAAAGGAAATGCAGCCGGAGTCTGTTTTACTACACCGTATTTTGCACAGGCAGCATCAAAGCTTGTAACTGCAGCATCAGCAGCAAAATTGCGGGCTTTTGCTGTGAAATAATCTTCAATAACTTTTGGTTCTTCAGAAGTTATATATGAATAAACTGCATCCAAAGTTTCGATATTGTCAAAATCAGCATTTTTAGCTGTATCACTGCACTTAAGAATTGAATAGAAAGCACCAGTTGCAACAACATTACTTACGCTGTCAACGCCAAGTTTAAGAACGTTATCAAAATCTTCTTCAGAGAGCAGGCTCTTTAACTTATAAACTTTGTTATTTGCAAGAACACCGTTTGAATCGCTGAAGTTTTTATTTGAATATTCAGCAACAGCATCTTCAAAAGTAATCTCATTATTCGAGATTCTCTTTGCGATTTTTTCTGCTTCTGATTTTGATTCAACTGTGATAATTTCAAAATTCAATGTTGTGAAAAGCGATGCATGTTCATTAGCGAATTTAACAATTTCTTCTTTTGGATATTCGCTCATAGAAAAAGCTGCAATTTCAAAAGATTTTTCAGGATTGTTCATATTGAATATGAACGGCATTTCAGCAGATGAACTTTTAAGACCAAACAAGCTGTGTTCTGTCGGGTAGCCGTAAGGATGTGCACCCAAAAAGTCATTTGAATACTGGCTGTAAGTCAAAGCTCTCAAAGCTGATTTTCTCAGTTCCAATTTGTCAGAATTGCTCAACTGATTATAGTCTTTTGGTGAATAAGAGCCTTTTCTTTCTGTAATGCTGCTTATAATAAAGCGGCTGATGGCTGATTCAGGAACTATATAACCAGATTTCTCAACTTCATAAGAGAATGATTTGAACACGATTGTTGAAGAAAAAGCCTGATACAAAGCAGAAAGATAATTTCCAGGATCATTGTCGTTAATGCCCTGCTGCTTGTCTTGATTAATCTGCTCTTCAAGCAACTGAAGAAAAACTTCATCATTTGCTTTAATTGGCTCTTTTCTGAAATATCCTAAAGGCTCTGGTTCTTTCTGGCTTTTGCCGAACATACCCGGTAAGAAAACAAAAGCAATTGCAGACAAAATCAAAATGATTATTGATCCGACTGTGATAAAATTGCTCTTGCGGTGTTTAGGGTTTTCTGTTTTTGGGCTTGTATTTGAGCTCATACGTCATCTTCCTTAATTTTTAACAACTTCTATGCAATCATTTGAACATTAATAAAATACGGCTCAAATTTTCTGCATTGAAAGAGATTTTAACATTTTGGGTTTTATATGTCAATTCCGAGTATGCAACCGCGCTTCGCCAAGGCCTGGCGAAATCTAAGCCCTGCAAATTCTGCTTAGCGATATTTGCAGGGCTTATGCGGCAGTTATTTTTCCCAGAGTTTGTCCGGATAATAGTTCTGCTCTATTTTCTTTGCAATTTCCGACTTTACAATAGCGCGGTCTTCTGGGTATGTCATGCCGAACCATTTTTCGGTAGATGTAAAAACCTTTATAGAGCCCCAGCCCTTAGTAACAATCAGGCTGGCAGCTTCCGGCAGCAAAGCTTCTGCTTTTTCGCTTGAAACGTTGTTTTTAACAAAATCATCCCAATACGCATGGAAACCTTCGAAAGCTTTTGGCGTAAAACCGAATAAATTCATAGAAACAGATTCATTGCCGGTAAGCTCTATCTCACCGTCTTCAAGCTGGCTAATAACTTTATTGTCTTTAAAGCCAATCTTGGTATGTTCTTTCATTGAAACGAGCTGGCCGTCTTTTATATTGCAGACACCGCGAGAAACTGTTCCGTTCAGGCTCATCGTGTTTTTCAGAATAAAACTGACCATAGCATGTTTGTCATCAGTGTTGTTAAGACTCTTAAGATAAGCGCCCAAAGTTGCAAAGCCTTCGCGGCCATAATAGTCATCTGCATTTATAACAGCAAAAGGTGTCTTAATTTTTTCTTCAGCACAGAGAACAGCATGAATTGTTCCCCAAGGCTTTTTCCGCTCAACCTGTTTCTTTATCTGCTCTTCAGTAAAACACTTTGTCGGTTCCTGAAAAACATATTCTGCATCGAAATTTCTAGCAACACGGTCGAACAGTCTTTCTCTAAAGTCTTTTTCGATATCCCGCCGTATAATGTATACAACTTTTCCAAAATCACTGCGCATTGCATCATATGTTGCAAAATCGAGAAGTGTCTCGCCATGCAAGCCGACAGCATCTATCTGTTTTACGCCACCATAACGGCTTCCCATTCCGGCAGCCAATACTAAAAGTGTAGGTTTCATATTTACCCCTTTTTTGAATCATTCAATATAAATAAAAAAAATTGCCTTAAAAGCATCTACCTGATAGAAGTGATAGATAATAAAAGAAATTGTAATTCTGCTTAAGAAGATTTGTCAAGATTGGTAAAAGTTCTGATAGGACAACAATCAACATGGGGCACAGGCCGGAGAGAGATAGCCTATCACCCCAGCTGATTGTTAAATATAATATTGCACATATGAAAAAAAAAATCAATAGTTTTTTTCAAAATATCTGCAATTTCTCTATTTTTTCTACAATGTAAAATCGGGAAAAGTTCCTATGCAATTGCTGTTTCCAATGCAATTTCCATCATTGTGTTAAACGAAGTCTGGCGCTCTTCGGCATTTGTCTCCTCGCCTGTTGCTATATTGTCAGACACTGTTAAAACTGCCAAAGCTTTTCTGCCGTATTTTGCTGCCAGCGTATAAAGCTCTGCTGCTTCCATCTCAATGCCTAAGACGCCATATTCAGCCCACAGCTTCCATGTCTGCGCATCATCATAAAAAATATCAGATGAAACAACAGTTCCAACTTTGCAAATCACATCTTTTGTTTTTGCTACATCATAAGCATTCTTAAGAAGTTCAAAATCAGCAGCAGGCGCAAAATGCATGCCGTTAAAGCGGCGTGTATTAATGGCAGAATCAGTTGATGCAGCTGTTGCAAGAATAACGCTTCTGACAGGAGTGTCTTTGTTGACAGAACCGCATGTACCTACACGTATAGCTTTCTTAACATCATAAAACCTGAAAAGCTCTGTCACATAAATAGAGAGCGACGGCTGGCCCATTCCAGTGCCTTGAACAGAAACTCTCTTGCCTTTATATGTTCCTGTAAAGCCAAGCATTCCTCTGACCTGGTTATAACAAACAGGATTTTCAAGATAAGTTTTGGCTATGTATTCTGCTCTTTTTGGATCGCCAGGCAGCAAAACAGCCTCAGCAATATCACCAGGTTTTGCATTGTTATGCGGTGTACTCATAATCGACTCCTATCCTTATAAGATTTGTGGATTTTAAAAAAAGGGATGCCCTTTTGAGGAACATCCCTTTTAGATTCAGTTAAAACAATCTGTTACTGAAAATAATGTCAAATTAACAATTAAAGTCCAGCAGCAATTGCTCTAAGCTGAGCAGCCATACCAGGTTTACCCTTGGCTTCATATTTATCAGCTACATCATAGAAAGTCTGTTTAACATAGTTCTTAGACTCTTCTGTTGAAACAGCAGCTTTCAAATCAGGAATTGTCAACTTCTGGCCAACTTCAATTTCATCTGGATCTTCAATCTTTTCTTCAGTTCCAGCAATGATGAATGGGAAGTAGTTACCCTTTTCTGAGCCGTAGAAACGCTTTGCAATGAAAATCAGGCAGTCGCCGCGACGTACTGTGTAGTACTGTGCATTGTCAAGAACAATGTGGCCACGTGGCTGTGTATTTGTTGCAATCTTTGAAGAATTGCCGTTGTCTGAAACAGAGAGAGTATTTCCTGCGTCTTTGGCTTTTGAATCACCAGATTTTGCCTTAGAAAGCTTATTCTGCAAATCTTTGTATTCTTTCTGAAGCTTGTTCTTTGCAGCAGCACTCAAACCGTTATAATCGTTGATTGCTTTCTGGATAGCTGACAAATCATCAGCTGTAATAGAGTTAGCATTCTTTGAAAGAATTGCGTTGTGTGTCTGCTTCCATTTTTCAACTTCAGCATTAACTTTTGCATCTTCATCAGCTTTTGCTTTAGAAAGCTTGTTCTGCAAATCTTTGTATTCTTTCTGAAGCTTGTTCTTAGCAGCAGAGCTCAAGCTGTTATAATCATTGATTGCCTTCTGAATAGCCGGCAAGTCATTAGCTGTTACAGAGTTAGCGTTCTTTGAAAGAATTGCGTTGTGTGTCTGCTTCCATTTTGCAACTTCAGCATCAACTTTTGCGTCAGCAGCTTTTTTAGCTTCTGCGTCTGCCTTAGCTTTTGCATCAGCAGCTTTCTTTGCGTCTGCATCAGCTTTTGCCTTTGCATCAGCAGCGGCTTTTGCTTTAGCATCTGCAGCTTTCTTAGCTTCTTCTTCAGCAAGTGCTTTTGCCTTAGCAAGCTTGTTCTGCAAATCTTTGTATTCGCTCTGCAATTTTGCTTTTGCACCTGAACTCAGGTTGTTATAATCGCTGATTGCTTTCTGGATTACGCTCAAATCGTTTGAAGTGATTGAGTTTACATCTTTGTCAAGAATTGCTTTATGAGTTTTGCGCCACTTGTCAACTTCAGCATTAATTTTTGCTTCGTCAGCACCTTCATTAGGATCAACTTGATGAAGCTGAACAGGCTTGTCAACATTTGTCAGAGAATCACTCAAGCCGTCTGTTTCGTCAACAACCATCATTCCAGGTTCATTGATTTTTTCAACGCCGGAATCGATATAAGTTGGTGAAACATCAACATTTTCTTCCGGTTCAACAACAGGAGCATCTGCATCATGTGCAATAGCTTTCTTATTGTCTTGAGTTGTAACACTCAATGGTTCTTCTTTAGCAGTTGATTTTTTTCCAGATGCACATGAAACCAGTGCAGCTATCAACAGAACTGCAAGTACCTTGGGTAATATTTTTTTCATTTCAGTCTCCACAAGATTCCGGCATTATTGCCGTTGTATTTGTCCTATAGTATATCACAGGACAGTAAATTTTCAACCCTACACACAGAAAAAACAGCAAAATGTTTACCCCATGTAAAAAGATTCATTCAATTATCGGTAAAAAATTCAATAAAATGAAGAAAGATAAAAAAAACACTGAATAACCCGCAGACGAATTATTCAGTGTTAATCATGAAATCTAATAGCCGAAAAACTTAATCTTCAGACTGATTCATATTGATAAATTCTTTAGAAGCCTTGATGACTTCGTCAGCAATCTTACCAGATATAGGATCATAATGGTCGAATGAAGTTTCAAAGCTTCCTGTACCGCTTGTCAGTGAACGCAGGTCAATTGCATAACGCAAAAGTTCAGCCTGCGGTGCCTGTGCACGGATTTCTTCGATGCCGCCGCCAATCGGCGTCTGACCCAAGATTCTGCCGCGTTTACCAGACATATCAGACATAATGTCGCCCAAGTATTTTGACTCAACCAAAACAGTAATATTCATTATAGGTTCAAGCAGAATCGGGCCGGCATTGCGCATTGCGTCTTTGAAAGCGTTGCGCGAAGCAATCTTGAATGCCATTTCAGAAGAATCTACAGGGTGTTCCTTTCCGTCAAGAACAGTTACAGCAACATCTACAACAGGATAACCGGCAAGAACACCGTTTTCCATGGCTTCGTGTACACCTTTCTCAACTCCAGGAATATAGCCTTTTGAAATAGCACCGCCGAAAACAGCATTTGTGAACTTGAAATTTTCTCCGCGCGGCAGGCTTTCAATAGAAAGAACAACACGCGCATACTGACCGTGACCGCCAGACTGCTTTTTGTGCGTATATTCAGCCTGTGCTTTTCGCTGAATAGTTTCGCGGTAAGCAATTCTCGGAACAGCAGTCTGAATATTAATCTTAGTCTGGGTCTGAACTTTCTTGAGCAATATCGAAATATGAAGCTCACCCATTCCAGAAAGAACATTCTGCTTTGTTTCAGCGTTATATTTATAAGACAAGGTTCTGTCTTCCTCTGCATAGCGTGCAAGGAATTCGCTCATCTTGTCTTCTTCTTTTTTGTCGTTAGCAGAAACAGCCATTGAGTATACAGGCTCAGGATGTCTCAAGCGGTTAAACTTCAAGGCATCAGCCGAAGCGGCAAGAGTGTCACTTGTTTTTGTAATGCTCAGTTTTGTGGCAATACCAATGTCACCGGCATTCAAAGTCTTTACTTCTTCAAGTTTCTTTCCTATACAACGGAAAATCTTACCAATTTTTTCTTTTCTGCCTTCATTAACATTGAAGACTTCAGTATCAGAAGCCAAAGAACCGGTAACAATCTTGATATAAGAAAGACGTCCAGAAAACTGGTCGCTTGAAGTTTTTACAACAAGAGCTGAAAGCGGAAGGTCTCCGCCAATTTTTACAGTTGCATCTGAACCGTCAGCATTTTTTGCTGTTTCAAGTCTTCCAGCAGGAGACGGAGCAATTTCAGCGATAAAATCGAAAACAGCGGTTAAGCCTGAGTTTTTCAAGCTGTCACCGCAGAAAATCGGAACAATGCGGTTGTTCTCAAAGGCAATCTTTAAGCCTTTTACAATTTCTTCGTCTGTCAGTTCACCGTCATCAATAAATTTGATAAGCAGGTCATCGTCACCTTCAGCAGCAGCACCGGCAAGAATACCGCGGGCAGATTCATATGCGTCTTTATATTCAGCTGGAATATCAACAGCTTTTTCGATTGTTCCGTCTGCAGCAAGAGGATAAGCCTTGCCTTTCAGAACATCGATGACACCGGCAAAGCCTGCGCCGCCGTTCATTGGAATTGTAAGCGGACAAGTCTGTACATTGAATTTGTCGTGTATGTCTTTGGTAACAGCGGCTACATCAGTGCGCTCGTCATCACAGCGGTTTATAAAAACCATACGCGGCTTAGATCTTCTGTCAAGGTCACGCCACAACTTGATTGTCTCAATCTGAGCGCTGGAACGACCGTCAACCAGAACAAGAGCCATCTCGCTTGATCTAAAAGCCGAAATAACTTCACCCACAAAATCAGAAGAACCCGGTGTGTCCCAAAAATTTATGTTTATATTTTTCCATGAAACATGAGCAAGAGACGAATATATAGAAATTTTATGCTCAATTTCTTCCGGGGTATAATCACTTACAGTTTTGCCCGAAACAACTGTTTCCGGCTTTGCGATTACACCACCAACAAAGAGCAGCTGTTCAAACAAAGTTGTTTTTCCTGTCTGACCATGACCAGCGATAGCAACATTTCGTACCATTTCCGTAGTAAAATCCATGAAAACCCCTCTCTTGGCAATTTATGATTTTTA
The DNA here is from genome assembly GCA_946406925.1 of uncultured Spirochaetales bacterium. Taxonomy (GTDB): domain Bacteria; phylum Spirochaetota; class Spirochaetia; order Treponematales; family Treponemataceae; genus UBA1240. Next base: position 24,577 of record CAMJMF010000003.1, read on the forward strand.
TTTTTGAGACTCAAAGCGCAGGCTTTTTTACATAATCCCAATACTGAAATGATAAGTTTGAATTCTTTGAGTTGTCAAGAAACTTTTGATTTTCAACGCGGAAATGTTTTTAAGGCAGTTTGACAGAGTCCGTTTGTCTTTCTCTTTTTTAATTCGCAAAGCAGGTTTGCCGGATAAGCTCAAGATGAAGTGAACCAATCCGGCATGTATCAAGCAGTTATATTGAATATTTTTATTTTATGCTGACTGTTCCGTCTTTGAATGTTGCAAATTTTGAATAGCCCTGCTTTTCAAGCATGTCATACTGAGGACCAGGCTTCTTTGCTTTTTTGATTATTGCAACGCTGAAGTCAGCGCGGAGTTTTTCTGCTTCAGCAAGAACAACAGGAAACTCAACTGCATCATCATAAAGCAGTGCACATTTTTCTTTCTCACCCGGAATCTTATAGCCCGAATCAAGAAGAATAGAACAAATGCGCTCAAAACCGATTGAAAAACCAACCGCAGGAATCTGCTGGCCGATAAATTTGCCAATCATATTGTCATAACGTCCGCCGCCGCCAACCGCGCCGGAAAACTTAGGACTTGCAATTTCAAAAACAACGCCTGTGTAATAGCCCTGGCCGCGGACAAGATTCGGTGTATAAGCAATCTTGTATTTTCCGGCGGCAACCTTTTCTACAGTAGAGATTATGTATTTAAGATCGTCAGCAATTGAAGCATCTGCACATTTTGAAGCAACTTCATCAAGCGTGATTTTTGCGCCGCCGTTTGCAGCATCGCTTTTTGCGATAAAATCTACCAGAGCTTTAACTGCACTTTCCGGCATCTGCTTTTCACGGAGCTCGGCTTCGATTCCAGCTGCACCGATTTTGTCCATCTTGTCAAAAGTGATGCAGACTGAGTCGAGCGTATCAGGCGCAAAGCCCATATTCTCAAGCATGTTGCGCAAAATACGGCGGTCATTGATATTGATTGTGAAATCGTCAAAGCCTATGTTCAAAAGCGCACGGGCTGTAACGTCAATAAGCTCAACCTCTGCATTGCATGAGCTGTCGCCGAGAATATCAATGTCACATTGAACAAACTCGCGGCTTCTGCCCTTCTGCGGACGCTCTGCACGAAAAACGCGGTCCGTCTGAATTACCTTAAACGGAAACTGCAGCTCGTTGCGGTTTGCCGCAAAAAAGCGTGAAAGCGGAAGCGTCAGATCATAGCGGAGCCCCATGTCAGAAAGAGCTTTCTCATCAACCGGAGTTGCGGCAAGGGCAGCGTCCAGCTTGTCACCGCGCTTAAGCACTTTGAAAATCAAATTAAGATTGTCACCGCCGTCGCTCTTGTCAAGATTTTCTGCATCTTCAAGCATCGGTGTAGAAATGCGCTCAAAGCCGCTTGCTCTATAAGTTTCAAGAATCTTTCCCTGAACGTAATCGCGCAGCTTCTGCTCTGCCGGTAAAATATCTTTCATGCCTTTTAAAGCATTTGTTTTCATAAAAACCTCTGTAACTTAATTGCACGGTTGCTGCCTGTCAGAGCCCTGCAATCTTATTTTTGATTATAATAGTGAAAAATAAGTTTTAAGACAATCGGCGGAACAAATATGCCCGAATAATGAAGGCTGAAAAAACAACCTTGACGATTTAAAATTTTATAGACAAATTCATATTATGAAATAACCGTTATTAAATAACCGGAAAATTGAAAAATCCACACTTGCAAGCTCAAAAAAAACGCCTTATAGTTGTTTATTATGGAGGAACAAAATGAACACACAGGGAAAAACAGTATCAGCCTTAGAATCAAAGAAAAAGTCTTTGCTTTCTCACATTGATCAGCTTGAAATTTCTGTGGGTCGCCAAGTGCTCCAAGCTTCAGCACCGATGGTTGAACAGCAGCTTTCTGTTGATTATGCGGCAGCAGCCGGAACAAAACAGCAGCTTTTACGGAATATTGCAGAAATAGAAGATCTTGTAAATAAACAGAAAGAACTTGAGACAAAAGCACGTAATCTTCAAACAAGTTTGTCTTCAAAAGAAGAACTGATAAATGCAAAATTATTGGAACTCGGAAGGATTCTCTACAAAAACCGCAATGATTCACTGCCGGAAGAATTCAAAATTCATTTTGCAGAAGCCGAACGCTTAGAATCTTTAGAAGACGGTTATAACCAGAAAGTAAAAGAAATTGAAACATCGCTTGAGACAGCGTCTTTTTTGCAGAAACTTGCGATGCAGTTCAAACTTTCTTCTTTAAGAAATTCAGCAATGGTTCAGCAGCGGAAAAAAGAACAGGTTTTTATTTCAGGTGCGCGGACTGTTGTTGAAACAGGTGAAAACGCTTTGAACGGCAGCAATATTTCATCTGAACTTGAGAGCGCTTTTGAAGCCTGCCTTGAAGAATACAAAGAACTTGATGACATAAAGAATCAGCTTCTTGAAAATGCCGGTGAAGCAGAAGTAACAAAGCAGTCTCTTATACAGCTTGAAGCTTCTGAATTTTCAGGCAAGAAACGTATTGCGCAGATTAATGCAGAAATCAGTCAGATTGAAATTAATCAAGATGAACTCTGCCGCACAGCAGGCCGCTCTTATATAAGCCGCTACTGCACAAAAGACGGTGAAAAAATTCTTGAATGCGAAGGCATCGGCTCAGAAGAAATTGCTTCAATTGAAAAAGAGCGCACTGAGCTTGTTTCAATAAACAGGCGCATAGACATAATGCAGCTGAACACCGCTTTGTCTGACGCAGACAAGAAAATTGCCTCGCTGGAAAAGAGCGCAGAAGAAATCCGCGATCAGATTGCAAATCTTGAAGAGAATGCTTCTGTTATTGCCGAGCAGATTGCAGCCGCACATGCCGCGCGTGAAGTAATCATCGGCAAACGCACACAACTTGAAACAGAAGAAGGCGCTTCTGTGAAAATGCTTAAAGACAAAGAGCCTGAGCCGGAAAATGCAGAAGCACCAAAAAAAGCAGGTTCTAAAAAGACTTCTAAAAAATCGTAAAGTTGTGATAAATCATTGAAAATTGAGTTAGTTTCAAAAAGGGCAAACCTTAATTGAACTAACTCAATTTTTTTTGTATTATTCAACATACTTCTATGAAACAATACATTTATGAAACACATTTACATACATCAGAAGGCAGCGCATGCGGCGTAACAACGGGTGCAGAAGCTGTCAGAGCTTATAAAAAAATCGGGTATTCGGGCATATTTGTTACAGACCATTTTTTTAACGGAAACTGCGCCATAAATGACGACCTTTGCTGGAAAGATAAAGTTGAAGCTTTCTGCCTTGGTTATGAACATGCAAAAGAAGAAGCCGAAGGTTCAGATTTTTCAGTTTTTTTTGGTTTTGAATACAATTTTTCAGGCGACGAATATCTGATTTACGGCATAACAAAGCAATGGCTTATTGCCCACCCTGAGATAATGCGCCTGTCTCATTCACAGCTTTTTAAGCTGATTGACAATGCAGGCGGCTTGGTCGTCCAGGCCCATCCATACAGGAAAAGAAGCTACATAAAATCAATAAATCTTTACCCTGACGATGTTCATGCTGTGGAAGTCTACAACGCAGCAAACGCGCCTTCTGAAAACGATGAAGCGCTGGAATATGCTGCCCTGCACAGACTTCCGGGCACAAGCGGTTCTGATATGCACAACGTAAACAACCTGCATTGCCTTGGCGGTGTAGCCTTTGAAGAAAAGCTTGAAACGGTTCAGGACTATGTTTCAAGAATCAAATCAGGAGTAGGTTTTACACCACTTCCGCCAAAAGCTTATTAACAGCATTTCATTTTTCAGGCAGAAGAATTGCTTCTATCTGAATATTCTTTTCTTTTGAAAGCTGCTCAACAAGTTCTTTTGAATATAATCCGCTTTCTCTTGGAACAGGATGAGGCTGTGCATCGCCGATTAATATGATTTTTTTCTTGTATTCAGTTCCTTCATGCCAGTCAAAAAAAGCAATAGAAGCATATAAGGCTTCATAAACGGCTTCAGGTATATCGCCGCCTTCTCCGCCGTATATTATGATTCTGTTCAAATTCTGCTGAACTTCATTCCAGTCCGACGTAAACGGGTAAACCCGGACAGGCAGATCTTTATAATTAAAATCACTGCCGTAGTCTCTGTAAAACACAAGCCCCCATCTGACTTCTGCACCGTCAAAGCGTTTCTTTAATTGAGGAATAAGCTGCTTTTTAAGAAGGCTTATGTCATTGCGCATGCTGCCCGTTGCGTCTATCGCAAAAATAACCTCGGCTTTATCTTCAGGTTTAAGATCTTCAAGAGCTGTCTTAATATCAGCTATTAAAGTCTGCGGCCCTGATGAGTACAAAAGCGGATTAGCAATCTTTTTAAAAGCATCATCAGCTTCTATATTATAGCCGTTACGAAGCAGAGAAACCGGCTCATTTATAAGCACAGGCTCCGGCGGTTTCTGTTCGTTTTGAGCAGGCGGCGGAACAACAGCTTCCGGTTCGGGCTCCGGCTCAGGTTCAATTTCCACAACTTCAGTAATTTCTTTATAATACTGCCTTACATCAAACAAAAACGGATTATCAACAAAATTGCCTGTATAGTCAGCATATTTTTTCTGAAAAGTCCTTATGTTTATAAAAGTTCCTGACTCCAGCGTTATAATGTCATTCCTAGTCCATGAATATCCGTATTGAAGTGTTTTCGGAATATATATATGGAAAGCTTCGCCGAAAACAGGATGATTTTCTGGCGTTGAATCTATAAGGCTGTATTTTGCACCTTCTGAAACAAGAGGCTTTCCGTCTAAAAGCCTGAGCTCATCACCGTTTATAGGATTATATTCCAGAGCACGGTACGCATAATTATTGCTTTTTCCATAAGGGTCTTTCGTTGTCTCACAAAGCAGCACCGACTCAATCTGCGGCTTTTTTCTCACATAAAGGTGAAAGCCGGCAACATCACCGCTGAAATCATGCTCCGGCACAAGCTGAATATCATCTGTTGTAATCAGCAGGGGAAGCTGCCAGTCTGCATATTGCCTGGACTGCCCCTGCTGGGCAAAGACTGAAGTTATAACGCTGAAAAGCATTGAACAGATAATTATTGTTTTATTCAATTTCATCTAAATATTATCGGATTCAACAGCAGTTTCACAATCTGCAATTTAGTGAAATGCTGATTAATACTTGAGGCATTAATCAGCATTTCACTGCTATTTCTCATAATTCTTTGAATTATTACGAAATAGCAAATTTCAAGGTTAACATCGAATAATTCCCATTCGAATTATCCGATGTTTTTAGATTTTATCAGAATTCGGCATGCCGGGCGATGCTGTGTTTGTTGCCGTTACAAGCCATGAGTTTTTATCTGCCGGCACCGAAAACGACTGGCGCGAAATTGTTCTTGTTGCAGACAGTTTGTCGCCAACGGCAGCATCTTGTATAGAAGAACCAGGCCAGACTCCGTTCTTTACAGCACGCTCTAAAGCTTCTTTATAAATCTCTTTCGGCCAGTCCTCAAGCGAAGATTCTGCAAACGCTACAGCATCTAAAACAATTCCGTCCGCACTTTTCTCAAGAAGAATGACATCTGTTTTGTCGCCGATTCTTGCGCTTGTGTTTTCAAGCCACAAATCTCTTGAGGCACTTGAATACGCACCGGCTGAAAGATTCAATTCACTGCCGGTTTCATTTACAAGCCCGGTTTCTATGTTTCTTAAATGAACAACAATATACTCGCCTGCGCTGACTTCAACAGCCGGAAAAGTATAGCGCCCTTTTGCGCCGTCTTTTGCTGAGAAAATGCACACACCCGAAAGATTTCCACCGGTTTTTGCATAGACCTCAACAAATTCAGCTTTCGGGTTGGAATATTTTGTCTGAACTTCACTCAATATAAGTTCCGGCACGTTGTCATTGTAGCCTGTAAACAGAGAAGCAAAAGTCAAAGAATTATTGTTTGCATCTGTTACAGTTCCGCGCACTATATAAGTGCAGCCTGTTTGCGTCGGTACCAAAAACCGGATTTCAAGTTCTTTTGAATTGTTTACAGAATATTCAGCATCGACTTTTTCGCTAAAAGAGCACATGAGCGCATTCTCTATCTGAATATTCTCAGCCTTACCTACTTCAAGAGACGTGCCTGTAATATTCTCTGAAAAAACCAAAGATATGCATCTTGAACTTTCGCATTTCAAGGTCTGCAGAACAGGTGTGTCAAAATCTCCCGTTAAAACACTCACACTTGAGGGAGAGCCTGAACAGGCACAAAAACATAAAACAAGACAAGCAATAAATGCAGCAGCGTTGATTTTTCTCAAAACAGCCTCCAAATAATTTTTTATAAAAGCACAGAACAATCCGCACCTGGATTATTCTGTACTTTTTGGAAATTGCTGTTTGCCGACAACCCAAAACCTATTCAACAACCGAAGAGCTTCTAATGGAAAAACCTTAATATCAAGCAGCAATTCCGCATATACTATCTATGCTGGTTTCAATTTTTTTGTACCTGAAACTGCATTTTTTTTTAAATTTTTTCAATTTTTTTTGCTTTGGCTGCTCTGAAGCCTTTGAACTGCTTCCATCTGTATCAAAAAAACACATTTTTTCAGTCTGAAATAACCGGCGTTTCATTTTGACACAATTTGAATAATTCCAATGAGTATGCAGAATTTCGGCTTGGTGCTATTTACTTATATTGCATAATTTTATTTATTTTTGATTTTTTATTTTATTTTTATAAATTTTGGCACGCTATTTGCTATATGAATTATGAAAACAAAATCAATCACAAAGGGTCAAACCTTTGGAGGAAAGACAATGCTTGATAAACAGTATACAAAGGCAGACAGTTTAATGGGTTCTTATTTTTCAGAAATCAGCCGAATCCCGCTTTTGTCTAAAGAAGAAGAAACTGAGCTTGCAAAAAAAGCTCTTAATGGAAATAAAGCAGCTAAAGATAAACTTGTAACTTCAAACCTTAGATTTGTAGTAAAACTTGCAAAGCAATATCAGAATCTCGGACTTGATCTTGAGGACTTGATCAGCGAAGGCAACCTCGGGCTCATTGAAGCGGTGGATCATTTTAACCCGGATAAGGGCTTTAGATTTTTGTCTTATGCAGTCTGGTGGATACGCCGCGCAATGCTTAAAGCAGTTGAAGAAAAAGGCAGAACAATTAGACTGCCTGCAAACAAAATCCAGGAAATCCGCGACATTGAAAATATCCGTGCTACATTCAATAAGGGCATGACAACAGAAGAAGAAATCGAGGAAATCTCTTCAATTATTGGAATGCCAAAAGAACATGTGCGTGAAATTATGGTTATTTCAAATGACTTTATCTCATTTGATGCGCCGATTTCTAACAATACAGCTTCACATGAAGACACTGATAAAACAGTCGGTGATGCAATTATGGACGAAAGACAGGTTCCGCTTGAGGAGCAGGCAATTCAGGAAAATCTTAAGAGCGATGTTCAGAAGACATTGTCAACACTGCCGGCACGAGAAGCAGAAATTCTGCGCTACCGTTTCGGCTTTGACAACAAAGAAGAGCTTTCTCTGCAGTCTGTAGGAAAACTTATGAACATTACAAAAGAAAGAGTTCGCCAGATTGAGAAAAGTGCTTTTATGCACATGAAACAATACAACAGAAGAATAAGACTTGAAGGCTACATGGCTTAAAGCTTTATAATGATTCCTAAAAGGCGGAAGGTTGTAAGACTTTCCGCTTTTTTTTGTTTGCGCGTTTAGAGCCTATGCACCGGGGTGCGTCTTTCTTATATATTCAAAGGCCTCAGTTCTTGCAATATTCATTATAGCTGCATCGCGGACAGGGTCAGCAATTGACAAGGTCAGATAACCTGACTGCTGAACACCGAGCACCTCGCCCGGGCCGCGCAAACGCAGGTCTTCTTCTGCAATAAAAAAGCCGTCTGTGCTTTCATAAAGCGCTTTTAACCTAGCCTTGCCGTCTTCAGTTAGTTTTTCTGAATAAATAAGAAAACAATGAGACTGAAGATTGCTCCGCCCTACACGCCCGCGCAGCTGATGCAATGCGGCAAGGCCGAATCTTTCTGCATGTTCAATGACCATGCAAGTTGCATTCGGCACGTCTACACCGACTTCTACAACGCTTGTTGCAACCAGAATCTGAATCTTGTTTGCATTGAACTGCGACATTATTTCGCGCTGTTCGTTTTCTTCAATTTTAGAATGAATAAGCGCAATTTTATATTCAGGGAAAATCTTTCTTGAAAGGAATTCATACATCTGTTCCGCAGATTTCGGGCTGTTTCCGCGCTCTTCGTCAGTTTCACCCTGCTCAATTAACGGATAAACAAAATAAGCCTGTCTGCCCTGCTGCAGCTCAGCGCGCACATAGCGGTAAACGTTTTCTTCGCTGCCCTGCTTTGTCAGGTGCGTCTTTATAGGCAGGCGCCCCAACGGCATAGACTTTATCACAGAAATATCCAGGTCGCCGAAAACAGACAATGCAAGTGTCTGCGGAATTGGTGTTGCAGACATCATCAAAAGATTCGGCGTTATATATTCAACTGAAGAAGTTTTTTCAGTTTGCGGCTTGTCCTGCGTATGGTTCTGGTAAGCTGAATCTGCAAGCCGGCGCCCTTTTTCAAGAATCGCATTTCGCTGTAGTACGCCGAAGCGGTGCTGCTCATCAATTACAGCAAGCCGCAAGTCTTTGTACTGCACATTATGCGAGAACAAAGCGTGCGTTCCAATAACAAGCTGAATGTTTCCGTTTTTCAGCTCGGTTAAAAGCATGTTTCTGCCGGCAGCTTTTATATTGCCTGTAAGAAACGCCAGCGAAACATCAGCACATTGCAGAAGCTTTGCCGCGTTTTCAGCATGCTGCCTTGCAAGCAATTCTGTCGGAGCAAGCATTGCACATTGTCCGCCGTAATCTATAACCCTAAGGCAGGCAAAAAATGCGGCAAGCGTCTTTCCAGAGCCGACATCACCTTGAAGCAACCGCGCCATAGCATACGGCTTTTTCAAATCATAAGAGCGGTCAATGTCGGCGTTCATCTCAGCTATTACTTTTTTCTGGTCTATTGTAAGCTCAAATTGCAAAGCCTCAAGCACTTTTTTTTGGCGCGGTGAAAGCCCGTCTAAGAAACATGCATCAATTATTGCTTTTGCAGAATCAGAGTCCGGCGCACCATTCGTGTTTTCTCTTGATAAAGAAGCTTCTTCCACAATAGAGGAAGAAGACGCAAAAATTGAATCATCAGGCAGCTTGCCGCGGTGTGCCAAAGAGCGCAGTCCTATCTGAACCTGAAACTGGTACAATTCCTCAAAAATCAGCGTGATTCTGGCACGCTCGGCTTCCTGCATTGTCTTCGGCATGTGCATTGCACTAATGCATTCGGCTTTGTGCATCAGCTTATGCTTTTCGATTATCTCTTCAGGAATTTCATCTGAAATGCCTTTCGCGTATTCTTTTATTGCGCGGGCAACCGCCTTTCTTATGGCTGCCTGGCTTAAACCCGCCGTCAGCGGATAAACAGCAAGAATCTTCTTTGAGCTGAAGTATTCAGAATATTTTTGCATTGAATGCGTCTGTGCAAAATCAGCGGCAAGCTCATCAGCTGTGTCAGACGGCACCGGTTCAGCCTCAAAAGCAGAAGACTGAATGCTGCCATAACGCAGGCTGAAGGTTCCGTTTACGCGTATTGAAAAACCAACTGCAAGCGATTTTTCTAAAAACGGCCGGTTAAAGCAGACAAGTTCGGCGCGCGCGCTTGAATCTTCGATTATCACTTTTAATGTGCGCATACTGCCGTAACCGAACCATTCGTGGGCAACAACTTTGGCAATTGTATTTACTTTTCCGTGCTGAAAATCCTTAAGCGGAATAAATTTTGTGCGGTCATCAAAGTTCCGCGGCCAATAGCTGAGCAAATCACCCACAGTAAAAATGTTCAGATGAGAAAAAAGCTTAGCTGTTGATTCGCCTACCCCATGAAGCGAGGTAACAGGAACGGATATTTCACGCAGCTTCATATAACATTTTCAGTCTGTTTAAAACGGAAGACTGCAAAAAAACTTAGTAATAATACCCAGACATATCTGAATCAGAATGTAAGACAAAATAAGAGCCACAAGTGCTACTAAAAGAACAGTCTGATATTTTACATATTTTCTCGGGAAAACCATGTTTGTCAGACGGTAAGCAACCGGCGAAATCATTTTGTCAATCTGGCTCCAAATTGAAGATGTGTCTCTGTTCAGAACACTTACAATCAGTCTGATAAAAATAATAACAAATAGTACAATCAGTACTGAATTAATTACAGACCAGCACAGTCTGATTATTTCTGCAATTATTATGCCTACAGAAAATCTGCGGGTGCTTACAATGCCCTGCAGAATTGAAGAAATAATTACAAGCACGCCGATTGCAAGAATCGGTGTAAAATCTAAAGGACCGGCTCTAAGAATGCGGACCTTCTTAAAAAGATTCAGATAAGGGTCGCAGATTTCAGCCAAAATTTTGCCGAATTTTGAATATTCCAAAGAAGGAATCCATGTCAAAATAACTCTGACAAACAAAATCAATGTATAAAATGAAATAATAACTGACAGATAGTTTAAAATATTAATAAACATACAAAAACCTCGTATTTTTAATGCCTTAAGCGTTAACCAGCTCTTCTATAATTATACTAAAAAATCATCAGCATGGCAGATTTTTTTCTGCTATATTTTAGATAAAATCCATTATTCTTTCCATACGCTTTCAACGAAAGAAAGATTCTTTATGCCTTCAAGAAATTCATTATTTGAAGGAACTGTAAGCTGCTGGTTTGCCATAACCACATATTTTTTATTGCCGTATTCTAGATGGAAATAAACCGCGCAATTGCCTTCCTGCTCAAAAAGATAATTCTTCAGCGGCATAATATCACGCTCTGTCTTCATGCCGTTTTCAAGCTTAATATGAATTTCTTTTACGGTGCGCTCCTGCAAATCATTCGGGTTGATAACCTCATCAACTAAAAATGAAGGTGTATCTCTTGATAAGTCAAGTTTTCCCTTAAAACCGAAAACTCCGTCAATTTTAAGGATGGAATTGTATTTTTCCCATGATCTTTGGAAGAAAGTCAAATCGATTGTGCCGTTAATATCTTCAAACTGACAGAACGCCATCAAACTGCCTTTCTTGGTTGTAATAGTTCTTATGCTTTTAAGCATTCCGACTATTGTGTAGGTTTTGCCTTTTTGGGCACGTGACGGTTCTGCAATATTTATAGTCTCTGCTTTTTCAATTATGCTGCGGTATTCATCAAGCGGGTGGCCTGAAATATAAAAGCCGATAAGTTCTTTTTCAATTGCAAGTTTTTCCTGCAAAGTCCATTCTTCTGCCGGCTGAAATACAAAATCAGCGTATTCTTTTTCGCCTGCATCTTCAAAAAGACTTACCTGACCGTAGCGTGTGTCTTCTTTCTTTTGATCCGCGTAATTTACAGCCTGCTCCATATTCAGCAAAAGCATTGAGCGCGGAATTGTATCAACATTGTCAAAGCAGCCTGTCTTTATCATTACTTCTATTGCTTTTTTGTTTACGGTGTGCAGATCAACTCGGTCAAGAAAATCCATAAAGCTCTTGTAAGGCCCGTTTTTTGCGCGCTCTTCTACAATTAAATCGGCAGCGGCATCTCCAAGCCCTTTTATACCGAGCAGACCGTAAACAATGCGGCCGTCAACAACGTCAAAGACTCTGTCTGAGCGGTTTACGTCAGGCGGGTCTATTGCGATGCCCATAGATCTGCCCTCAGCAATGTACTCAGGCAGCTTGTCCGCGCTCGTAATTTCGTTGGTTAAGTTGGCGGCAATAAATTCAGCCGGGAAATGAGCTTTAAGATAAGCTGTGCGGTACGCAACTACAGAATATGCAGCTGCATGGCTCTTGTTAAAACCATAGCCGGCAAATGGAACCATTATCTCAAAGATGTCACCGGCATGTTCCGCCGTAAAGCCGTTTTTTACTGCACCCTGAATAAACTCTTCTTTCTTCTGCATAAGAACATCGAGTTTCTTCTTTCCCATAGCACGGCGGAGCATATCCGCACCGCCGAGTGAAAAGCCTGCGATGCGCTGGGCAACCTGCATTACCTGTTCCTGATAAACCATAACGCCGTATGTTTCTTTCAAAATGTCTTCAAGACATGGATCCGGGTACGTGATTGTCGCAGGATTTCTCTTGCCTTCAATATATTTCGGAATGTAATCCATCGGACCAGGACGGTAAAGCGCGTTCAAAGCAACAACATCTTCAATACAGCGCGGCTGGGCCTCACGCAGAATCTTCTGCATGCCAGGGCTTTCAAACTGAAAGACCGCAACAGTGTCGCCGCGGCAGAACAAATCAAAAGTCTTTTCGTCTTCTTCTGAAACTTCGTCTGTCTTAAAGTTTTCCAAACCAGGGCGCTTGCGGATAATCCGCTCGGCATATTTGATGAGCGTGAGCGTCTTAAGCCCCAAATAGTCCATCTTTACAAGGCCGCACGGTTCGATAATGTCCATTGTGTATTGAACGGCAACCTTACCGGTCTTTGAGTCTTTGTAAACAGGCGCCCATTCAGGCAGTTCGCTCCTGCCGATTACAATGCCCGAAGCATGAAGCGATGTATTGCGGTTTACGTCCTCAAGCTTAAAGCAAAGATCAAAAAGCTCTTTATAGCGCGGGTCGTCTCTGTAAGGCTTAAGCTGTCCGAAATCAGGATGCTTCTCATCGGGGTCAGCAAACGCATCTTTTAAGTGAACTTTGGGACCTTCAGGCACACCCTTTTTGAGCATGTTCACATCAGCCAGCGGAATGCCCAATGCACGTCCGACATCGGCTATAACGGCTTTTGCTTTCAGTGTACCGAATGTTACGATATGCCCAACCTGCGGATCACCGTATTTTTCACGTGTATAAGCGATAACGTCCTGGCGTCCTTCGAAGCACATATCAACGTCAAAATCAGGCATGCTGACGCGTTCCGGGTTTAAGAAACGCTCAAAAATCAATTTGAATCTAAAAGGGTCAATGTCGGTAATCGTCATTGCATAAGCTACAAGAGAACCTGCGCCCGAACCGCGTCCAGGTCCGATCGGGATTCCATGAGTCTTTGACCAGTTAATAAAATCCCAAACTATAAGGAAATAGCCTGAAAAGCCCATCTGAAAAATAATGCTGAGCTCGTAAGATGCTCTGTCGACAATTTCTTTTGTAATAACCTTATAGCGTTTGCGTAAGCCCGTCTCAACAAGGTGAAGAACATACAAATCCTGTGTGGCAAACTCTTTTGGAATTTCGTAAACAGGCAGACAGTCTTTTAACTGCTGGGTTTTGTACTGTGGAATTGTCAGATTGCACATGTCAGCTATGCGCTTTGTGTTTGTTATCATTTCCGGATAATCAGGAAAAAGCTGCGCCATCTCGTCGCCGCTTTTCATATAAAACTGACCGCCGGCATAAGCTTCTGCACCATGCGGCTCGCTTCTAAGCTTTTTGCGTCCTACACAAAGCAGAATGTCCTGCGCGGCTGCATCATCAGGGCGCGCATAGTGGATATCATTTGTAACGACCATAGGAACACCAAGTGTTCTTGCTACATCGATCAGCATTGGTGCAACCCTGCGCTGATCCGCAATTCCATGGTCCTGCAATTCTATGTAATAGTTTTCCGGTCCGAAGATTTCTCTATATGTGCATACGAGTTCCTCAGCTTCTTTTCTTTTGCCCGCCAGCAATAATTGTGGAAGCTGTCCTGCAAGACAGGCAGAAAGGCAGACCAAACCGCCGTTATATTGCTTTAGCAGCTCAAGGTCAATTCTCGGTTTATAGTACATTCCCTCTGTAAAAGCACGGCTTGTCAGCATGCAGAGGTTTTTATAGCCTTCTACATTTTTAGCGATTAAAATCAAGTGATAATAGCGGTTTCCATCTTCTGAGCCTTTCTGCTCATGTCTGCTTCCCGGCGCTACATAGAATTCGCAGCCTACCAGCGGATTTATTCCGGCTTTATGGCAGGCCTGCTCAAAGCGCAGAGAACCGAACATATTGCCATGATCGGTCAATGCAAGGGCGGTCATACCCAATTCTTTTGCGCGGTCAATTAATGTTGTTATCTTAGAAGCGCCGTCTAGCAGCGAATAATCGGAATGGACATGGAGATGGACAAATTCACTCATGTTTTCCAGTTTATCACAAAGCCTGTCTTTTTTGAAGCTAATTAACTTTTTTCCTTGACGCTAAGACGTCAAAATTCGTATATTTAATGTAAGGATTTAGAAATCCAAAAATTGTTATTTATTCTATTCGGAGGATATATGAAAGTTAGACCTTTAGCAGACCGCGTATTGGTAAAAACTGAAAAAACTGAATCTAAGACCGCAAGCGGCATTATCATTCCAGATACAGCACAGGAAAAAACACAGACAGCTGTTGTTGTTGCTGTAGGTGATGACAAAGAAAAAATCAAGGTAAAAGCAGGCGAACGCGTTATGTATGACAAATACGCAGGCACATCAATTAAGATTGACGGCGAAGACCATCTTATCTTGAAAGCAGCAGACATTATTGCTGTAATTGACTAAGACCTTATCAATAATTTATAAAAAAGGGCTGTCCGTTTGTTGAAGATTCAAGAAGCGGACAGCCTTTTTTATTATGCAATTCTTAATGTATTTCTTAATTAGCTAAGCCTTCAAGCCTCTTGTACAACAGGCGGGCTTTTGCATGTTCAGGATTCAACTGAAGACAATAAGACAGACACATCAAGGCGTTTTTCATATCTTTTTGAGATGCATAGACACAGCCCATTCTGTATTGAATTTCTGCCTTTATAATCTCATCAGAAGTAAGCCGCAAAGCTTTATTGTATAATTCAAAAGCATCCTGTAAGTGAGACTCAGAATATTTTATCAAGCCATAATTCATCAGCACAGGAACACTTTTTGTATTATGCTTTACAAGATTTTCGTACAGGCGCACAGACTGTTTGTAATCTGGCGTGAGTTCATTTGGCACATTAATCGCAGAAAGATATGCTGCATATTCACATTCCAGAGCAGACAACGAATCAGCATTCACCTTAGAGATATCACTGCCATATTTGTGTGCCAGAAATTTGTTGAACAATGACTGAGCTTCTTCATAGCGCTTTAATTTACAAAGAAGCCATACTGCATAATGCTTTAAATTTTCGTTTTCAGGGTATTTTTCAAGCAGAAACCAAACATCAACAAGCTTTTCATCGTTTGATTTTTCTGTGTTTTTCCACTGCAATTTTGCACGTTCTACTGTTATGGCAGCATCACCTGTTTCGGCTATTAATGCTTCCATGCGTGCCAATGCATCTTCAACAGGAACTATAGGTGCAGTGTCTCTCTGCTCCATGTTCAATGATTTAAAGCCGGCTCTTCTTACGGCAGAAGTTATCGCATCCTCCTGCTCGCGGTGTGTAATGTCATAAGCGTAATTTCCATATGCGGCAAGGCCAGGCACATAATTTGGAAAATACTTAATCAGCAGAATCAAAAACTCGCCTCTTTCAGGCTGCATATCATTTAAATCAGCATAATGTGCCAGATTATAATACGGAACAGGAGAAATGCCAGGGTCATATTTCAAAGATTCTTTCCAGAATTCAAAGGCTGATTTCTGCTCGTCAAGATACAGCGCGGCGTCTGCTTTCAGAATCATTACTTCGGCAGAAGGTTCCATTGAAGCTAAATCAATATAGGTCTGTGTAAAATTTCCGGCATCATAAGAGATTAAAGCCCAGAAAAGTTTGTCTTCATTATAGGTTTCACCATAAGGATGCAATGCAAGCGCTTCCTGTATAAAACCGTTGTACGCTTCAATTACAGCTGCATTGCGCAAATACTGGTCGTTACCTGTTGCATAGGCTGCATCGCAAAAGCTCTGAACAAATTCCCGCTTCAAATAATCATTTTCAGCTTTTGCTTTTTTTAAGCACAGTTCACTTAAGATTGAACCATATGGAGTTTTTTCAAGTCTTGAGGCAACTTTAAGTGCATCGTCATAGTTTTTTTCTTGAATGAGATGATGTGCATAAACTGCGGCAACTTCTGCGCTGTTCGGGCATTTCTTATAAGCCTTTTTCATAAGCTTTCCGGCTTCTTTTGTATTGCCGGTACGCAGATAACGCTTGTAAATCGCAAACCACTCGTTTGGTTCAGATGCTACGCTTGAAGCATCTTTTAGCAAATCATTTGCTTCTTTCATTTGCCCCAAAGATATTAAAGAATCTACATTATCCATTGATGTTGCAAATGAAAAGTTAGCCGACTGCTTTTTACAGCCGGTCAAGCACAAAAGACAAATACTAATGAATAAAACAAAAAAAAGACCCGCCTGATAACAGAGAGTCTTTTTTGTATTATTGAGGCAAAATCTGCTTTTCATAATTTTCCTTATGCAGTTCGGCAGGATTTTTTTATGCTGTCTAAAATAGCATTTATAAATTTAAAGGAATCATCTGAACCGTATTCCTTTGATATATCAACAGCTTCATCAATAATTATGGTTGACGGCATATCATGCTGAAAAATCAGCGGGTAAACGCTTATCCGCAGAACAGCCAGGTCAACCTTATTCAACCGGGAAAAATCCCAATTAGTAAGATGAGACTTGATAGTCTCATCTATTTTTTCAATATTCTCAATAGTTCCACTGATGAGCATACGGGAAAAAGAAAGATTATCATCTCCAAGTTTTTCCTGCGTCTGCTCATCAACCCATGCAAATTCAAGCAGCTCTTCAAGCGGGATGTTGTTCACATCCCACGAATACAATGCCTGAAATGCAATTATACGGCTTTTTCTTCTTGCCACAGAAACTCCCTACCAGGTAAGTAACTTATCAAGAGCTGCACCGGTTTTTTCCATCTTGTAGTTTGCAGCAACTCTAAGTTCTTTTGTAAGATCTGTAAGAGCATTCTGGAAAATCATACTTCGTTTTTCTTCAATAAGATTTCCTTTTACATACTCATAAACTGTTACAGCCTGATTAGGTGTTACAGGGTCACTCAAAGTTAACATCTTGGCATCATATTTATCAAGAATTATATAGAACTGAAAATCTGTGTCATTTTCAGAAACTTCAGAAACAAAACCTTTTGATTTCTTGAACATATCCAATAATGTAGAATAATCGATTCCAAGTTGAGCTGCTGCAGAAGAAATTTTACTTATATAAAACGGAGCACAAGAGAATTTTTTAGAAGATTCCATCTGTTTTGTCAAAGAATCAGTAGTTGCCTTCTTTGCTTTATAATCATTATATAAAGAAGTACATAAGGTTTTTGCAGCAGAAGGATCTCCGTTTTTTGGAACAACTACAACAAACAGCTTCATTGTATCGCTCTGAACAAAAGCTGACTTATTAATTTCATATGCATCACGAACTTCTGCATCAGAAACTGTAGCACCTTCAATTTCTTTCTGCTTAAGAGATACAACATAACGCTGTATAAGAAGCTGATTCTTCAAATAAGCCTTGTACTCATTAACGGTCATCCCTACCTGTTCTTTCATGTACTGGTCAAAGGATTTTGACAAATCTGCCTGAACCAATTCACCAAATTCTTTTTCTGTAACTTCTTTGCCAACCATGCTTGAAAGCATTGCACTAAAATACTGATCAAGCTCAGAATCAGTAACACTGATTCCGCTCTTTATTGCTTTCTGAACAACAAGACGTTCGTCTATCATTAAATCCAAAACTTCTTTTTTCTGGTCAAGAGTAAAATTAGTAATACCAGACTGTTTCTGGTAAACTTCAACACGTGCTTTCAACTGACCAAGTGTAATTGTTTCAGATTTGTTTACTTTAATTGTTGCCAGTGCCTGCAAATTATTCTGAGCAAAAACAGAACATGCTGTTGCAATAAGGAAAACAAAAAACAAAATATTTCTTTTCATGAAAAAACCTCTTTCATTCTTCAATAAAAAGCATAACTTACTATAAATAGTGCAAGATTGCTTTAGATATAACAAAACAAGAAAATAAAAGTTACAAAAAACCTGAAACTTTTATTTTCATTTTTTTAATAACCTGCAAACTGCAAGTAGGCTTTATTTTAAAACAGCCTTAATTCTGCGGACACCCGCTGATGAAGACTGTTCCTTCGTAATAACGAATGTACCAAGTGTTCCGGTATTCTCAACATGAGGACCGCCACAGACCTCTTTTGAAAAATCACCGATTGTATAAACCTTTACATTCGCCTCATATTTTTCACCAAAGAGAGCAGTTGCTCCGCTCTTTTTAGCATCATCTAAACTCATAATCTCCATTTTGACCGGAAGGTTAC
>CAMJMF010000004.1 GCA_946406925.1 uncultured Spirochaetales bacterium
GTCTACTTCCGGCGAAATCTCGTTTACACGCGGCAGCGGATGAAGCACAATCATTGAAGGCTTTGCGTTCTTCATCTTCTGCTTGTCGAGAATGTAGCTGTCCTTTAAGCGTATGTAATCCTGCTCGTTGAAGAAACGCTCTTTCTGGACGCGTGTCATATAAAGCACATCAAGGTCGCCGATTACGTTCTCAAGCCGTTCTTCTTCAACAAACTCAATGCCTGCCTTCTTGAAGACCTGCTCTGTAATGTATTCCGGAATCTGAAGCTCTTTAGGGCTGATTAACACAAACTTGTTGTCTGGGTAGCGGCTCATTGCTTTTGCAAGGCTGTGAACTGTGCGCCCGAACTTTAAGTCGCCGCACAAACCGATTGTTAAGCCTGAAAAACCGCCTTTGTATGCTCTGATTGTGAGCAGGTCTGTCAAAGTCTGGGTCGGGTGGTGGTGTCCGCCGTCGCCTGCATTGATAATCGGCACAGAAGAATACTTTGAAGCAAGAACGGCTGCACCTTCTTTAGGGTTTCTCATTGCAATAATGTCTGTATACGAGGAAACAACCCTGATTGTATCTGCAAGACTTTCGCCCTTTGTTGCCGAGCTGCTTGAGGCTTCTGCAAAACCTAGTGTCTTGCCGCCCAAGCGCAGCATTGCCGACTCAAAAGAAAGCCGAGTACGTGTACTCGGCTCAAAAAAAAGTGTTGCTAATAGTTTTCCATGACAAACTTCTGAAAATGCACTTGGATCTACAATAATTTTTTCTGCAAGAGAAAAAATCTCTTCCATTTCTTCTACCGTTAAATCTGCCGGTTCAAGCAGATGCCGTCCTGCAAGCATGAATCCTCCAAAGTTTTTGTTTTTAAGATTATACACTAGTTGAAACCTTATGGAAAGAAGTTTTACCCCAAAAAGTTGCGGACAGGTCAATTGACACAAAGCGCACCTTTGGATAATATGCAACCATGTTGCAAAAAACGTATCATACAAAGGCTACGGAAGCAATTTCAGAGTTCATAACTTCAAGGCAAGACCACAGTTTTACGGCGGCAGAGCTTGCGGATTTTCTAAAAGAGCATGGGCTTGATGTAAACAAAACGACAATTTACCGCAATCTCGATAAACTGACCGAAAACGGCACGCTGATAAAGCATAAATCGCAAGTCAACGACGGCTTTATCTATCAAGAAGCTTCTGCCGGCGGCGACTGCCACGAGCATATTCATTTTCAGTGCTCAAAATGCGGTTCGGTGCTTCATCTTTCAGACGAAAAAACGGCTGATTACTTGAAAACACTTTCGGAAACGCTTGGGCTTGAAATTGATACAACTTCTTCAACATTAAACGGATTATGCCCGAAATGCAAAAAATAAAACGGAATACTGCAAGAGCCGTGCTTTTTGCATTTCTTGCAGCGTTCACCCTTTTTTCGTTATTTTTCATCATAATAGAAGCAGACCACGACTGCTGCGGCGAAAACTGCCCGGTTTGTCTTATCATTCAGTTTTCACAGCGGAACATTCAGCTTTTGCGCCTGATTTTGTGCGGCGCCGCCGTTTTGTTTGCTTCTTTCAGCAAGCAGCCGAAAAACTTTTTCAGAATTCCACACATTTATATAGAACAATTCTCTCTTTTTTCGCAAAAAATCCGCCTGAACGATTAGTTTCCTTGAATTGACTGCGGCTGTCTGAAACATGCTACAAAAACTCAAAATTTTTTAAGGAAACAAAAATGAACAAAAAACCAGTTACTCTTATTACGGGCTACTTAGGCTCCGGGAAGACAACACTTTTAAACGAAATTCTCCGCCAGGAAAAGCGGAAAGTCGCGCTTATTGTAAATGACATGGGCAGCATCAACATTGATGCCGCAATTATCAAGAAAAACGGTTCGGCTGTGGCACAATGCGAAATGTACGAGATGCAGAACGGCTGCATCTGCTGCACTTTGCGCGAAGAATTCATCAGACAGGTTGAAAAAATCTCTGAAAATGAATCTATCGAAACTGTATTTGTCGAAGCTTCCGGCATCAGTGATCCGGGCGCAATTGCGGCTTCTTTTCTTGCTTTTGAAGACGAAAACCCTGATACGAACGTTTATCTTTCGAACATTGTTACCGTCGTTGATGCAGACCGCATTTACCGCGAATTTATGACCGACCTTCAGAATTATGACGAAAAAGATGCGAACAACCTCGCTTCAAATGACATAACAACTCTGATTGTTGATCAGATTGAGTTCTGCAACACGATTGTTCTGAACAAACTTGATTTGCTGAACGAAGAGCAGATTGGGCAAGTAATCAAAATTATTACTGATTTTCAGCCGAAAGCAGAAATTATAAGAACCGTTCACGGAAAGGTTGACATTGACTGCATAACTTCAACTGAAAAATTCAACTATGAAATGGTAGATTCTTCTTCTGCAATTCAAAAGGCCATCAATTCGCTTGGCGATTCAAAGCGCGGCTTTACAGATGAATACGGAATCTCAAGCTTCGCTTATGAATACAAAAAGCCGTTTGACGAGGAAAAATTCATGAACTTTATAAATGAAGATTTCCCCAAGGAGCTGATACGCGCGAAAGGCTACATCTGGTTTAAAAGCCGCCCGGAAGACGTGCTTCTGTTTGAGCAGGCTGGGCGGAATTCTTCTGTGATGGCAATTGCATACTGGGTTGCCGCGCTTGACGAAAGCACAAGAAAAGAGTGCCTTGAAAATGATGAAGAGCTTAGGAATAACTGGGACCCTGAATACGGCGACCGCGTAAATCAGATTGTATTTATCGGAAAAAACTACGACAAGCAGAAAATCCTTTCAAGGCTTGAGCAGTGCCTCGCGTCTTAAGGGAAGAAACTCAATTTTTTATAGAAAAGGAAAAACACATGAAAAAGACTATTCAAATAATTCTTATGGCGGCAATGATGCTTGCCGCATCTTCAGTTTTTGCAGCTTCAAAAAAATCAATCGTCTGCACTACATATCCAGAATATGACTGGGTGCTGAACATTCTTGGAAAGAATGCATCAAGCTTTGAAGTTACGCTGCTTCAAGATAAGGGAACTGACTTGCACAGCTATCAGCCGAGCGTGCAAGACCTTGCAAAAATTTCTGCATGTGATTTGTTCGTCTATGTAGGTGGCGAAAGCGATGAATGGGTTGAAGATGCGCTCAAAAATGCACGCAACAAAAACATGGCTGTCATCAACATGATGGAAGTGCTCGGTGATGCAGTCCGCGAAGAAGAAATCGTAGAAGGCATGCAGGAAAGCGAAGAACACGAGCATGGGCATGACCATCATCATGCTGAAGGCCACCACCACAAAGCAGAAGCACATAATCACAGCGCTGAAATTCACGCTGATGACATAAAAGACAGATCTCTGGCAGAATTCAACGGCGAATGGCAGTCGCTTTACCCGGTTCTTATGGCAGACAAGCTTGAAGAATATGTTGAGCATCAGGCAGAAGAAAAGGGCAAGTCAGAAGAAGACATGAAAGCTGAAATTGCCGCAAAATGGAACTGCGGCGTAAAAACCGTAACAGTTAAGGGCAATAAAATCACTCTTACTTATGATGACGGCAAAACTGTTTCAGGCAAATATTCTTATGTAGGCTATGCTGTAAAGAAAAATGACGAAGGAAAAATCACCAACGTCCGCTATAAGTTTGAGTCAAAAGACAAAAAAGTTCCAAGATATGTAATGTTCAACGATCACGGCTATGCACCGGCTGATAAAGTTGCTCATTTTCATTTTTATTTTGGCAACAACGGTTTTGATGAATTCATGGACTCAAAAATTGTTTCTTATTTTGTTGATTCAAAGCTTTCTGCACATGAATGTGAAGATCTTCTTTTGGGGCATAACCACGACCACCATGCTGAAGGCCATCATCACCACCATGACGGCGAAGAACCTGAATATGACGAGCATGTCTGGCTTTCTTTGAGAAATGCCGCCGCAATCACACAGAAACTTTCTGAAGCTGTTCAGAAACTTGACAGCAAAAACGCCGCATTGTACAAAGCTAATGCAGACGAATACATCAAACAACTCAACGCATTAGACAGCGAATATGCAAAAGTCGTTGCTCAGGCAAAAATTAAAACACTTGTTTTTGCTGACCGCTTTCCGTTCCGCTATCTTGCCGATGATTACGGCTTAAGCTATTATGCGGCTTTTGCAGGCTGCAGCGCAGAATCAGAAGCAAGCTTTGAGACAGTCGTTTTTCTTGCTAAGAAGCTTGATGAACTTGGGCTCAGCTCTGTGCTGACAATTGAAAAATCAGACAAGAAAATTGCAAAAACGGTTATCTCTGCCACAAAGGCAAAGAACCAGCAGATTCTTGAAATGGATTCACTTCAGTCTGTTACACAAAAAGACATTAAGAGCGGCAAGTCTTATCTTGGCGCAATGAAGCAGAATCTTGAAACACTCAAGGCTGCGCTGAACTAGCGTAAAAACGGGCGGAACATTAAACTGAACTCAGCAAAGGAGCCGCCCGTTACTGCATTTTATGCAAACATAAAGGAGCATGACATGAAAAAGAGCATTTTGTTTTGTTTTGCGGCGGTGCTGTTTTTGCAAATGTTTTCTGCCTGCAAAAAAGAGCCGCAAACATCAGTGAACATGAACACACAGAAAATGCAAAGCAAGAAAACTGAGGCAGCATCAGAAAGCACAGAAGAGCCTTTGCAGTTTGACGAGTCATATGCAGACCAGTTTGCTGACATGGAAGAAGACGATTTTTTTGCAGTCCTGAGCCCCACAAGCACCGGCTCAGACGGCATAGACCTTGACTTTACAAAAATCAATTATGTCATGGCTTCAGGCATCATTTTTGACATGCTCATGAATCAAAACGATTATCTCGGCAAGAAAATCAAGATAAAAGGGGCATTCTGGGCAGACCAAAGCGAGCCTGAGCCGTTTCTTGCCGTTCTGCTTTATGATGAAACTGCATGCTGTCAGACAGGTCTTACTTTTAAAGACGTACGCAGACATTATCCAGAAGATTATCCTGAACTGCTTTCAGAAATCGAAATTACAGGCGTATACACCAAAGAAGAAAAAGACGGCATCATCTATACATACATAGACTGCAGAAATTCTCAACTATAAATCAGACTTGCTCTTACAGACCGCAGGCTTTGTTCAGCAGCATGTCTTTCATGCGAAAAACCTTGCGGATTACAAATTATCGATGTACAGTTATTTATAGATGGAAAGCATTTTTTCACCAATCAAACATTTGTTCACTAATCTTTTTTCAATGGATGTTCCTCTCGAGAAGCGGATAACGCATGCCATGCTTTTATGCGCCATGTTCGGCACGTTTTTTGGCTTCATCGAATCTTTTGTGCTCCATCTGCCGATTATTGCAGAAATTCTGCCGCTTATCTTGTTCTTTCTGCTGCTGGGCTTTTCTTTCTGGGGCTTTTACACACAGCGCGTCGAGCTTTTCGGGCTTGTCTCAATTTCTGTTATCGGGTTCATTGTTTTTCCGCTTATGTTTCTTGCAAACGACGGTATGCATGGCGGCATGATTTTTTATTTTGTGATTGCGCCCGTCTGCATTTCTCTTGTGCTCAAAGGCAAGACGCGCCTGATTATTTTTATTGCGATTATGGCAGAATATGCAGTGCTTTTTGTTTTTTACAAGACCGCGCCGCAATATTTTTTGCGCATGACAGACAAAACAGCCTTCATAGACCAGCTTTGCAGCATGGTGATTACAAGCCTGATTCTTTTCAGCTTTTCGTATTCGGTGGCTCACCAGAATTCGCATGACCGCGAAACTATCGAAAAGCTTTCTAAGATGTATGAAAAGCAGGCGAACACAGATGAACTTACCGGGCTTTATAACCGCCGCTATTTCAACAACTTTTTGAAACTTGCAATAAACACGCTCGGCGACAGTGGCAATCTTCACGTTGCAATGCTTGATATTGATGATTTTAAGGTTGTGAACGACAAATACGGCCACCCTTTCGGCGACACAGTACTGCAGCGCTTTGCAGAAATCTTGCGAAAAACCGAAAGTGAAGGGGCAACAGCCTGCCGTTACGGCGGCGAAGAATTTCTGCTGCTCATTCCCAAAAAAGACAGAGACGAAGCACTGCTTATTGTTGAAAAGATAATCGAAGCCACCTGGGCACAGATTCAGATTGGCGATAATGGCTTTGTCACCGCAAGCGCGGGCTTTATAACCTGCACCGAAGATATGTCTTACGATGCGCTGCTTCAAGAAGTTGACAATCGCCTTTATGCCGCCAAAGCCGCCGGCAAAAACCGCGTTGTTTCGGCATAAGGCACAGCTATTTACAGCATTAAGCAAACGCTCTCTTTATGTTTTCTACAAAATTTTCATCTGCATTTTTAACCGTTGGAATATGTATCAGTATGGCATTGCCTTTAAATTTCTGGAGCGCAAACCAGTAAGCTTCGTTGCACAAATAAAAAGTCGGTGTGCTAGATACGCTGTACTTAATTCCGGCGGCATCAAAGCGCCCGCTTAATTTTTGAAAATCAATTTTTGTACGGCATTTTCCGCTGTTTTTTTGTGCAATTGTTTCAATGCGAATTTCATTCCGTAAAGTCTTATCTATCCCAAACAAGAATGCAGCTTGGTATGCATCTGCAACTTCTTCAATGTCTTTTTGCAGCCCGCAAAATGAATTTGTCAGCAAGAGACAGTGCCCGTAATTTTCCGCTAAAGTCTGTGCGATTAAGCTTGAATTGTTGTTTTTTCCCTTAAACCCCATGAAAATGTTCATGAAATCACTTTCCGTTTAATTTTATGCACATGCCCCAGCCGGTTTCTTCGGTGCGCTTTTCAAAGCCGAACTTTTCATAAAAACCGGATTTTCCGGGCGCCGCCAAAAGATTAATCATCAGAAAATCATCGGCGGCTGAGTTTTCCTTGATTTTTGAAAGAAGGTACTCAATCATAAGCCTGCCGATGCCCTTGCCCTGAAATTCAGGCTTTACAATAACGTCAGCGATATAAGCCGTGTAGCCAAAATCAAAAAGCGAACGCGCAATTCCTACGGTTTTTCCGTCTGCTTTTGCGCGCACTAAAAAAGCAGTGTTCTTCAAAAGTGCTTTTACACGCTCAGGTTTGATTTTTGCCCAGCCTGCGCCCTCCCGAAAATCCATGTATTCTTCTGCGCTAATATCTGGTTCAAGTATAATTTCCATTGTTTCCCCGTTAAATTCCGATTATACACTATTTTGCGTTTCCCGATGCATTTCATCTACCGAAAAAATGCAAGAACCAGCATTCTATATTGGACATAGTCAGATAAGTCACTTATTATTAAATTATCGGTTTGCAGGCACAGAGCAATTCTGCTATTAGCGGCATACCGTTAAAAAGGAGGTCGTATGTTTGTATTTTGGGGGAACGGCTCTCAAGAAGCCATGAATCTGGTAGACAATATTCGTGTCAGAAGTACAGAAAACTTTAACTGGACATTCATTTTTATTCTTGCCGTTGTTTTTTATGTTTACTGGTCAGAAATACACAAAAAGAACACTGAAGCTGTTTGTGCGGGGCTTGCACTTTACGGTGTTCATTGGCTTTATGAAATAGTAAATGCAATCATCGGACATGTTACAGGTTATCCGCTTTGGTCTGTATCAAACGAATCAACGACATTTATTCTTCTGATAGGTGTTTGCTGGGAACTTTCAATGATGTTTTCTCTGGCAGGCATTATTTCTTTCAAGATGCTGCCTCAAGACAGAAGCAAACGCTATTTTTCAAAAAAAGGAAAAGGCGGAATAAGCTGCAAACTCATGGGCGCACTTGAAATGGCATTATTGTTTGCATTGTTTGAGTCTTTTCTAGCAGGCACAACCAATCATTCCTTTATATGGGTGTACAAATGGTGGGGCGTTATTCCTGTATTTATTACGACATATGTTCCTTTCTTTTTGGCAAGCAATTTTGTACCTGATATGGAACCCAAAAAACGGCAGAATTTCCTGCTGATAGAATGGGGACTTGTTGCAATCCTGCTGATTATCCTGATTCCTTTGAAAATTATATAAACTCACGCAGATAATGTGACAATACGCCGTCATATTATCTGCGTTACACTCATGGTGGAGGCTTAAAGATGGCATTTGACTACAAAAAAGAATTCAAAGAGTTTTATCTTCCACCGGTAAAACCGCAGATTGTGACTGTGCCCCAAATGCAGTTTGTTGCAGTGCGCGGCAAGGGAAACCCGAACGAAGAAGAGGGCGAATACAAAAACGCGCTTAACGTCTTGTACGCAGTCTCGTACACACTAAAGATGAATTACAAAAAACAGGCAGAAACTCTAGGGTATTTTGATTCTGGGCTTACACTTAATGGTAAGCCCAGAACAAGGGCTGTCAAGGGCTTTAACGCAGTGTCCCTTGACAGCCTGTACTATGTTGTTCCGCCACTTGAAGGCTTCTGGTGGCAAAACGGAATTAACGGCATTGATTATTCACATAAAGAAAAACTCGAATGGATTTCACTAATCCGTCTGCCGGATTTTGTGAGTCAACAGGATTTTGACTGGGCAAAAGAAACAGCCCAGAAAAAGAAAGACCTGGACACCTCATGTGCAGAATTTTTCAAATATGCAGAAGGAAAATGCGTTCAGATTATGCACCTCGGCTCTTACGATGCTGAACCTGCTTCAATAAAGCTCATAGACGATTTTGCCGCTGCCAACGGCTATGAGACAGATTTTTCTGAATCGCGGTTTCATCATGAAATATATCTCAGCGACCCCAGAAAAGTTGCCCCGGAAAAACTGAAAACAGTAATCCGTCACCCGATAAAAGAATTTTCCATAAAACAAAATTGAATATGACACGCTGTTGTCATATTTACATTGCTATAATGATGCCATAATAAGATTCGTTGCATCCATGCAACGCTGCTAACGCGGAGTTTAAGGAGTAAATATGCCAAGACCAAAAACAAAAGACGACCTGCTTGCTGCAGCTAAAGAAAACTATGAGAAACTTACAAAAATAATTGATGGCATGAGCGAAAAAGAATTGAACACACCGTTCGATTTTTCAAATCAGCCGAGCAAAAAAGAAGCGCACTGGAGCCGCGACAAAAATGTCCGCGATGTGCTTATTCATCTTTATGAATGGCATCAGCTTATGCTCAAGTTTCCAAAGAACAACGAAGGCGTTACAAACAGCAAACTTGCAATTTCGCTTCTTCCTTCTGAATATACATGGAAAACATACGGCGCAATGAACGTAATGTTCTGGAACAAGCATCAGAACACAAGCCTTGAAGACGCAAAAAAAATGTTTGCCGAAAGCCACGCCGCAGTAATGAAGCTTATTGAACAATATTCCAACGAAGAACTCTTTATGCCGAAACATTTTGCATGGACAGGAAATGCAGCGCTCGGCGAATATTTTGTAAGCAGCACTTCAAGCCATTACGACTGGGCAATGAAAAAGCTCAAAGCACACATAAAAAACTGTAAAGGCTGAAAATGAGCTGTAAAATTGATTCGCTGTACATCTGCGTTGAAGACATGGAACGCGCCGTCCGGTTTTACGAAGCCTTTTTTGAGCAGAAAGCTGCCGAAAAAGGCAGAACCGGCAGCCGCTTTGAAATTGACGGATTCCGCTTCAATTTGTTTGCCTATAAAGAAGTAGCAGAGCCGCATACGTTCGGCAGCAACTGTCTGCCGAGCATACACTTTGACAGTCTTGCCGAAATGCAGCACAAACTTGCAGATAAGCAGATCTGCTTTCCTCTGACAAAAATCGGCAAAAACTGGGTAGCAGAGTTTATCGATTCAGAGGGAAACCATATTGAAGTTTACACAGCGGCTGCTGATTAGGCTTCTTTAAACTTTGCAAAAGCGCATACAGCAAGAACTGCGGTAAAAACTACAGCGCTGTATGTGCTGAATCTTTCGACTACACCGAAGTATTCTTTTGGAACGGCTGAGCTGCCCGCCGCACCCAAAAACATGAGCAAAAAAGCGGCAGCCGCAAGCCATGCAAGCACTTTGTTTCCGCTTTTAAAGCCGCCCGCAGAAATCAGAATAAGCGAAACAATTGAAAGCAGAACAACCAGAACCGTAACCACAAACACATGAACAAATGACTGAAAACTGCCGTCATAGCCGCTGCCTGTCAAAGGGAACAAGCTGTAACCGATAGCAGAAACCCAGTGCATAATAGTAAAAAGATAGATGCCAAGCCTCAAAACTTTTTCTGAAGCTTTATTCCACAGCGTTTTTGCTACCACAAAAATAAAGGCGCAGGTTACACATGAAAAAATCCCATGAATATGAGAAAATCTTCCTGCAATATCTGAAGACGGAGCATCTACAGCTGTCAAATCGCTGACAGCCTGTGCCATCCAGTTATAGCCGGGATAAGCGCGCGCACCGATTAAGTCGTGGAAAAGATAAAACACCACGCTCAATATGCCGCAGATCAAAATCCAGTATTTGATACAACCGCTAGAATTCTTTTCCATTTTCTATTCTCCCTGCGGAACAGTTTGATTCAGGCTTTTGTTGCGGTAATTGAGATTTGTGCGCAGAGTGTAGCCCTGTTTTTCCCAGAACGCATTTGCAACATCATTATCTTTGAATACCAAGCCGAATATTTTGCTTATTCCCTCTGCCCGAAGCGCTTCTTCAGCTTTTTGAACCAAAGCCTTAGCAATGCCTTCACGTCTAAATGATATGCTCATTTTTCCTTCACTCCCTTTGCTTTGCATTCATAGATTCTGCAGAATTCTTTTATGAAGTTCTGCATCATGTCTTTATTGCTGGTGTTTTCAGCCTCTTGGTTTTCTTTTTCAAGCTGTTTTAAGTCACATTCATAATCTATTATTGAATGAACCACCATCGCGAACGAAACTGCCGCTGCATCGGCATCGAAAAAATCTGCGATACGTTTTACCTGAAGCGCATAAAACAATTTCTTGGTTGCATCAATCATGGATTTTGTTTCCATCGCCATTATTTCTGTAGCCGCTGTATCAATAGTTCTTTGTGACATTATGATTTTATAAAACCGGAACATGTCGGAATTTGTACAAAGCTTTCTATATGATTCAACCATCTGAGTTAGAATTTTCTCCAGCGGCATATCTTTCGACAGCATATCGTAATTGATTTCGCCGACACTAAGATTTTGTTTAGCCTGCCCGCGTAAAAATGAATACATTGCCTTTATAATTTCTTCGCGTGAGGCAAAATGCTTGTATAATGCCGGCTTTGTAATCCCAAGCTTTTCTGCAATCTGATTCATTGAAACTGCTGCAAGTCCGTATTCAGAAGCTAGTTCCAATGTTGCATTAATAATCTCTGCTTTTCTATCCATTATTTTGGTTACCTATCGATAACTAAAATAATACCTAACGATAACTTATGTCAATAGATTATCTGTTTGATTAAAGAATTGCATTTTATTATACTTTTTATAGAGGTTTTCCATGAACAAAAAAATTGGAATGATTGGCTCTGCTATAAACGCTTTTACCGTTCTGGCTTTTGCAATCTGCATGCTTATAGATTTTACATTCGGCAGCTATTTTGTCTGCATAATTTTGGCGCTAAGCTTTGTTATGATGATTTCTGCCTTTGAAACAGAATGCAGGACTGAATGCAAAGCCGCCGGAAAAGCAGCGCTTGTTTTTTCCGCAATTTATGCAACTTTAATTGTCATTGTCTATTACACACAATGCACAAGCGTAATAAACGACAACTTAGACGAAAGTGCTATGAAAATTTTAGCCTACAAATATATGGGTTTAATGTTCAATCTTGATATGCTCGGCTATGGAATTATGGCTTTATCTACATTTTTTATAGGGCTTACAATAAACACAGAAACCAAAGCAGACAAGGCTTTAAAAGCACTTCTTCTGATTCACGGCGTATTCTTTTTAAGCTGCTTTCTAATGCCAATAACCGGCATTTTTGCCAACAGCGATGGCTCAACTTCAAGCGGCGGAGTGATTGCGCTTGAAATATGGTGCCTTTATTTTCTGCCAATCGGAATCTTGTCTTTTCTGCATTTCAAGCGGAGCTAAAAAAAGGCTGTCCAAAATCGGGCAGCCTCTTTTATTATTCGGTTTTGCAAAAATTACCAGATAGAATCAAGATATGCAAAGCGGGCACTAAGCCATTTCTTAAGACGCTCTGCAGCCTGCTTCTGGTTTTTGCAATTAGCTGATTCTTTGCACAATTCGTTTCCGACTGTGTCATTTTTGCCGATGTTCTTCCAAACCTTTTGGTCGGCTGTAAAATTCTGCTGATAGTTTTCTGTAGCAAAATCAATATTTGCAATCAGTTTTTCAAGCGGATTTTCAGCCTGAACAGCGTGCCATTTGTCTTTTACAGCGTCCTGGAACCAGGCTTCGTTTACAAAAACCATCATCCATGGGTTACATTTATTCTGTGTCTTATGGTTTACATCCCACTGTCTTATAGCAGCATGAAGTTCCTTTCCGTTTGCGCAGAAGTTTTTGTTTCCCATAGTTGAGTCAAAATCCCATGGTGCTTCAAAGTGAATTTTCTTGTCGCCGTCTGGTCCGAAATCAACAGTGAAATAAAAGCTTGAATAATACAAGTCAGGGTCGCATGTAACTTCTGCCAAAATATAAGCTGCTACCATAGAATCAAGGTCTATAACTTTTGAAACACAGTCATAGGCATTTGAAGCATCAGATTTTACAAGCGATTTATAGTTAGAATCAAATTCAAGGAACTTTTTCTTATAAACTGCCTCATAACAGATTTTCCAGACATTCTCTACATAATTGGCTATAAAAGCTTTCTGCTCATCGCTGTTGATTTCGTTTTTGATTGCATAACCGGCATCTGCTGGAACATTAACAGATTTGCCTTTTATATCCTTTAGAGAACCAGATGATTTAAAAGTAAAGCTGTTTTTTTCAGCAAAATAATATGAGTCATATTCAACAAAGTAACCGATGTCTGTGCCTTTATAGTCTTTTTTAGGTTCCGTAATGTTTACTCTGTCTTTGCAGACTTCCTGAAGTTCTGCAACAACATATACGCCCCAGTATTTTTCGTTGATGTAAATTTCTGCAAGCTTAAAATCACTTGTGTAGCCCGGGCAAATCATTTTGCCAAGACACAAGCCGGTAGCATCGCGCATAAACGACCAGTCTTTATAAGTGTTTAAAAGTACCCAGTCTTTGTTTTTTCTGCCTTCGTTCATTCCAAGAAGAGGCTGCTTCTCACCGAAACGAATTCTAAGCGATTTTTTAGGATAGTCTGTTGTCCAGTTGCCGCGAACCTTAACTTTAGCTTCTACGGCTTCTAGTTCTGTCTGGCTGTCACCGTTGATAACGGTTACCTTACAGTTTTCGTAATAAGGCGCAGGATCATTTCTTATATCTCCCCACGTCTTTCTCTGCTCTGTAACGTGTTTTGCAACAGGTTTTGTTACAAAATCGTTATTTCCTGTTTCTGATGTAATCTTGATTACAGGCATTGTAACAGAAAAATTCGGATCAAAATCCGGATTCGGTTCAGCTTTTGTCTCTGAAAAAACTGCAAATAAAACTGAACATAACAAAACTGCAGTTAAAAGTGGTTTCTTCATCGCCATATTCTCCTTATAAAACTTCCGCTAAAACGGAATGTTAGGATTATGTAAATAATAGCTTTGCAAAATGCAAAAACTATATATATAAATATATTAAATCTATATATTCTGATATGTCAAGAAAAAATATTATTATGTACATACAAGAAAAGACTATACATAATAAAAAATAGTTGTATAATAATTGGTAGGAGTTTTATTTGGCTGTAGAAATATTTAATCGCGTAGAATTAAAGTATATACTCTCTCAGGCAGATGTCAACCAATTAATTCCGCTTTTGAATGATAAAATGAAAAGCGACGCATATAATCCTGATGGAAAAACATACCCGATTTCAAATATCTACTTTGACACAGACTCAAATGAATTGATAATCAAAAGCCTTGAAAAACCCATATATAAAGAAAAACTAAGACTCAGAAGCTACGGTCAGGTGCATGACAAAAACGAAACAGTTTTTCTGGAAATAAAAAAGAAGTTTGACGGCGTTGTCTATAAGAGGCGCAGTTCGTTTTCGCTTTCTGAAGCAGAACAGTTTTTAAAAGACGGAACAATTCCACAAAACGGAAAAGTCAACAAACAGGTGCTTCTTGAAATCAAGGATTTGATGAAGCGGTACGAGCTTAAACCGAAAGTCTTTATTTCATATGAGCGGCTCGCATTTTTTGGCAAAGATGATTCTGATTTCAGGCTGACTCTTGACAGGAACATTCTTTCAAGACGCGATGACCTGTTTTTGGATTCGCCTATTTACGGCAGAAGCCTGTTAAAAGAAGGACAGTGGCTTATGGAAGCAAAAGCTTTTAAGACATTTCCGTTATGGTTTGCACATTTTCTCTCGCAGAGAAAAATATACAGAACTTCGTTTTCAAAATACGGAACAGAATTCACTTCTTATATGGGAGAACACTAATATGGAAAATCTTTTTAGAATTGATGAACAGGACGCGGCAATTCTTATAAACATGTGTTTTGCACTTGCCGCAGGACTTTTGATTGCGTCAGGCTATTGTTTTTCGCAAAAAAGAAGAACATATTCCAAAAGCGTTGTAGCAACAATTCTGCTGCTGCCGATTGTTGTTGCCGTTGTAATTCCGCTTATTGCGACTGACTTAAAGAAGGCTCTTTCTCTTGCCGGTATTTTTGCGCTTGTACGCTTCAGATCTGTGCCGGGCGACGCCAAGGACATTTTCTACATTTTCTTTACGCTCACAGTAGGTGTTGCCATTGCATTGGGCTATTATGTGGTTGCATTTGCGCTTTTAATAATCGTTTCTGTTTTTTACATAATCATGTGCCGCTGCATAAAATTTTCAGAAGACCAGATTCTAAGAATCACTATTCCTGAAGACATGAACTATAACGGTGCCTTCGACGACATTTTTGCAAAATACCTTTCAAAGTCTGAACTGACCGACGTAAAAACTTCTAACATGGGCACGCTTTTTACGATAAGCTACAGCATTCATTTAAAAGACGAATCAAAAGTCAAAGAAATGATTGACGAGCTTAGAACACGTAACGGCAACCTCACCGTTGTAGTTCAGATGGATCCACAAATGTTCATGAAACTCTAGTTCACGCAAAACAAGCAACTTTTACATTTTGTGGCTCATGCTGCATAGCGAGCCACAAAGTAAGCTTCATTTGCATTGTCATCCAGCTTTCTGGAGTGGTATTTGTAGCTTTTGCAATTCTAATTGCCATTTCCGGACTTAAAGCAGATTTTTCATTTACAAATTCTGAAAGAGTTTTTCTTGTAACGCCCAGCTTTTCTGCGGCATCTGTAATACTTATTCCAAGCGGTTCAAGAACATCTTTTAAAAATACTTCGCCCGGATGTGTTGGTTTTCTAGTCATAATGTTCTCCTAATGATAATCCTGATAATCAACAAGAATGGCATTTTGCCCTTCAAAATAAAAGGTAACACGCCAGTTTCCATTTACAGTCACCGACCACATTTCTTTTTCATGTCCCTGCAACTGGTGAAGCCTAAAACCAGGCAAATTCATATCTTGAGGATTTATACTTGCGTCCAAGCGGTCTAAGATTCGCCCAAGCTTGGAGGAGTGTTCCGGTATAATTCCAGCTTTACTTCCAGTCTCAAAAAAATC
The DNA here is from genome assembly GCA_946406925.1 of uncultured Spirochaetales bacterium. Classification (GTDB taxonomy): domain Bacteria; phylum Spirochaetota; class Spirochaetia; order Treponematales; family Treponemataceae; genus UBA1240. The sequence continues at coordinate 15,727 of CAMJMF010000004.1, forward strand.
CTTAAGACCTTTATGCTTCCACGATTTTATCATAATATATCTTATGATGTAACGTATAACGTGTCAAGGTTCAATGAAATTATCTTTGTTTTCTTAAATTTTGAGGTGCAACCTGTGCTAGAATAACTAAAAGGATTTTAGGACACATGAATAACATAGGTACACTTTCCATTGAAACTGAAAGGCTGCTGTTAAGGCGCTTTGAATATTCTGACGGCGCATCAATGCTGCGCAACTGGGTTGCTGACGAGAATGTGCAGCTGAATTACGGCGAGCCGGTTTATTCCACAGAAGACGAAGTAAAGGGGCTTTTAGACAAATACATTGCCGGCTACCAGCGCAACGATTTTTACCGTTGGGCAATAATTGACAAGGCATCAAACGAATGCGCAGGACAAATTGCATTTTTTCTTGTTGACAGCAAAAATCACTTTGCCGAAATTGAATACTGCATCGGTACAGGTTTTCAAAAGCGCGGCTATGCAACAGAAGCCACAAAAGCACTCATCAGCTACGGCTTTGAAAAAATCGGTCTGCATAAAGTGCAGATATGCGCGCGCCCTGTAAACCAGTCTTCCAGGCGCGTAATCGAAAAATGTGGTTTTACTTACGAAGGCACTCTACGCGACTATTTCTTCAAAGACAACCACTACGAAAGCAGAATGTACTTCTCAATTTTGCAAAGCGAATATCTGGAAAAGAATTGATTTTAAATCTGCACATATTTTCCACGAACCTGACACACTGTTGTCATATTTTATGTGCTATATTTTAGTCATGCATTTTGTTGAAGCAAAGTCAATTCTAACTCCTCACAGCATGAACATTTACCGCGGCTGTTCGCATGGGTGTATTTACTGCGACGCGCGAAGCAAATGTTATCAGTTTACGCATAAGTTTGAAGACATTGAAGTTAAGCAGAATGCGCCGGAACTTTTGGAAGAAACGCTGCGCAAAAAGCGCCGCCGCTGTATGGTTGGAACCGGTGCTATGGGCGATCCATATATTCCGGCTGAAAAAGATCTATGCCTTATGCGCCGTTGCCTTGAAGTAATTAACCGCCTTTATTTTGGCGTGGCGCTTCAGACAAAATCAGATCTTGTGCTGCGCGACCTTGACCTGCTTGCCGACATAAACCGCAAGACTAAAGCCGTTGTTCAGATGACGCTTACCACAGCAGATGATGAGCTCTGCCGCATAATTGAGCCAGGCGTCTGCCCGACAAGCCGCCGCTTTGAAGTGCTTTCTGCCTTCCGCGACGCCGGCATTCCGACTGTTGTCTGGTTCAGCCCGCTTCTGCCGTTTATAAACGACACAAAAGAGAACATCGACGGCATTATGGACTACTGCATCCGCGCGGGCGTTAAGGCTGTTATTTGTTTTGGCATAGGACTGACTCTGCGTGACGGCAACCGTGAATATTTTTACGCCGCACTTGACCGCCATTTTCCGGGGCTTAAGCAGCAGTACATTAAGACATTCGGCACAAACTACGTTGTTTCAAGCCCGCGCGAGCACGAACTTATGCAGCACCTTTCAGAAATCTGCCGCAAAAATCACATTATGCTCGGCACAGATTCAGTCTTCAAATGGATGGAAGAATTCCCCGAAATCAACCCTGACCAGCCGGAGCTGTTTTAGGCAAAAAAATACAAGAGCGTATGATTATAAGCGTATGTCAGTATTCCTAGATTTTTAGCAGAATTTTTTCCTGCTTTTTTGAAACTGCCATTTTTGGATAAGTTATAATTTCCAAGCCCATTCCCAGGCTGTCAAGATAATCTATTAATGTCGAAATTTTTATATCTTTACGTTTTTCAATTTTTGAAACAGATGACTGAGTAAAATTAGCCATTTCTGATTGTTTTACATTCTGTTCTTCGCGAAGTTGGGCAAGACGAATTGTCATAATATCCTGCTCAGCTTTTATATGAGCCCGTCGAACTGCTTCTGGAGACATATTACTTTCCATCATTTTGATTGCGTCTTTCATTTTCCAACTCCTTCTCATGTCTTTCAACAATTACTTCGGATTCAGCTATCAAATCCTTGTAAAACTTATCTTGATCTTTACCTTTTTTGTCCCCGCCAGTAAGCAGAAAGGCATTTCTTTTGGAATCAAAATAATAGGAAACTCTCAAAAGATGTTGATGTGTCTGATTCCTAAGTTCTTTTAGATTCTTAAGTTTTTTAGAACCATGAAGAACGTCAGCATATGGGCGGGGAAGACTTGGACCATATTCTCTTAGTAAAAGAACCCTCTGTAATACGGCTTCTTTGCTTTCTTCGTCCAATGCTAAAAACCATGCATCAAATTCATCTGATGAATCTACATTCCACATGCTTTATTATATGAACTAAAGTGAATATTTGTCAAGAAAAGCTGTTTTAGAACAGCACATCAAACAAAATTTTCAAAAAAGCACACAATTTTGCAATTTTATCTTGACAGTGTAAAGATTGTGCGGTAATCTTACCACTGTAAAGATTCTATTAAACAAAACTATGGAGTATGGTATATGACAAAGGAAGACACTTACCATCACAAAAACTTAAAAGAAGAGCTGATTGAAGCCGGCATAACGCTTGTTGCAAAAGAAGGGCTTGAAGGCTTTTCGCTAAGAAAAGTTGCAGCCGTATGCGGGGTTTCTCATGCTGCGCCTTATTCACATTTTGAAAACAAAGATGTGCTGCTTGAAGAAATGCAGAACTACATCACAAACAGCTTTTCTGAAGAACTTGAAAAAGCCATCGCAAAATGTGAAAAGCAGGAAAATGTTCTTATGGAACTGGGTTTTGCATATCTTCAGTTTTTTGTAATGCACCCGAATTATTTTGTTTTTCTTTTTGGAAAATACAATATTGCGCTTGATTTGACCGAAAATGCAGATTCTGAAAAAAATTACAAACCTTTTGAAATTTTCAAGTCTGTTGTTTTTCAGATTCTTTCGCAAAAAAATTACCCGAAAGAAAAATGGAACGACGCGATAATTGCGCTGTGGGCCTTTGTGCATGGAATTACTTCGCTGGCAACAATGGAAAACATAACCTACAACAAAAAATGGGAAACCAAGCTGGCAGATTTTATGCAGATTTTTGGCTGCGAATTTTTGAAATAAACATTAAAGGAGTTAATTATGAACGGAATTTATTTTAGCGGAAACGGAAACACAAAACATTGTATGGAAACTTTTGCAAAAGCCACAGGCGGCAGGGCAGTATCAATTGAAAGCCCGGAAGCCCTTGAGCTTTTAAAAACTGAAAGCGAAATTGCGCTGGGCTACCCGACCCATTACAGCAATATTCCAACTATTGTAAAAGAATTCATATTACAGAACGGAAAACTTTTCAGCGGCAAAAAGGTCTTTATTGTTGTAACGATGGGGCTTTTCAGTGGTGACGGAGCAGGGCTCGGCGCAAGACTTTTGAAAAAGCAGGGCGCAAAAATTCTTGGCGGGCTTCATCTTAGAATGCCTGATGTCATCGGCGATGTTAAAATGCTCAAAAAGCCTATTAACGAAAACACCGCAATCATAAAGTCTGCCGAGCAAAAAATTGCCCTGACTGCAGCAGCCGTAAAAGACGGAAAATACTCAAAAGACGGTCTTTTCTTATGGAACAGACTCGCAGGACTTTTCGGACAGAGACTTTGGTTTATTCCTACAGCAAAAAAGCTTGCAACAAAACTGAACATTCACCAAGACTTGTGCAAGACCTGCGGAAAATGCGCCTCAATCTGTCCGACAAAATCAATCACCATAAAAGACGGAAAGCCTGTGTTTACAGCTGGAAAATGCACAATCTGTTATCGCTGTGCCAATGCATGCCCGGAACACGCAATTACACTTTTGGGCAAACAAGTTCTTGAGCAGTGCCGCTTTGACATTTACGCAAAAAGCTTGTAATTAACACAGGAGAACCTTCTATGAGAACGCTTCATCTTACAGCGGCTATTACGGCAATTATGTTTTTGAGTGCTTTATGCTTTGCAGAGCTGCAGGCAAATTCCAATAATTCCGAAACCTGCAAAGTCAGCGTCAGCATTACAAACATAAAGACAGCAGACGGAACTATCATAATGAGCATTCACGACAGCGACAAAAGCTTCAGCAAAAGGATTCCGCTTAATACGCTGAAGCTCTCGCCGGAAGTTCCGTCTGTTTTGTGCACACTGAATCTTGAGCCCGGAGAATATGCGTTTTGTGTGTACCACGACATAAACAGCAACGGGGATTTGGACACAAACCTTGTCGGCATTCCCAAAGAACCGTTTGGTTTTTCAAATTATAACGGAAAAAGCGTGCCCGGAAATTTCAAGAAACACAAGCTTGCAATTTCAGAAGATTGTGATGTGAATATTCCTATTTTTTTGTTGGCGGAATAGCAAAATCATTCTATTATATATACATGGAGTATTCGATTGTTGCCATTCTGGCATTGCTTATACTTTTAATAATCAATTACGATATTCTTAAAACTAAAGTAAAACGCGCAGCATACAGGGCCTACCGAAGGTTTCTGATTGCTGTAGCGGCATATTTTATCACTGACTCATTCTGGGGATTGCTGTATGAATCAAAGCTCATAGCCGCTGTTTATGCAGATACAGTTGTGTACTATATTGCTATGGCTGCGGCTGTTTTTTTGTGGACTCAGGCTGTTATAGCTTATTTGAATGAGAACAATGCATTCACCCGCGCGCTCTATTATGCCGGCTGGATTCACATGTTTTTTGACATAATCACGCTGATTATAAATTTCTTTATTCCTATTAAATTTTATTTTGACAAAGACGGAACCTACCATGCGTGTACTATAAGATATATTGCTCTGTTTATTCAGATTCTGCTGTTCCTTGTTACATCTTTGTACATCTTAATTTTTTCATCACACCCAGACAATAAAATAAGGCACAGGCATTTTACAATCGGAGCATTCGGCATAGTAATGAGCCTGCTTATTATTTTGCAGACGGTGTATCCGCTGCTTCCGCTTTATTCAATCGGTTATCTTTTGGGAACATGCATAGTCCACACGTTTATTCTTGAACGCCAGAAGGAAGATTACCACAAAGAGCTTGAGGAGCTTATTTCAAGAGATAAATCTCAGCAAATGGAACTTGGTTCTACACGCCAGCTTGTTTACACTGACATTCTCACCGGCGTAAAAAGCAAATACGCCTACATGGAAGCAAAGCTTAAAATTGACGAGCGCATCTCTAACGGTGAACTTAAAGAGTTTGCCATCGTCGTTTTAGATTTGAACAATCTTAAAACCATAAACGATACGCAGGGGCATGACGCCGGCGACAACTACATAAAAGAGTCGTGCAGCATTATCTGCCACCAGTTTCAGCACAGCCCAGTTTTTCGTATTGGCGGCGACGAATTTGTTGTTCTTCTTGAAGGCGAGGACTTTGCAAACAGAAAAGAACTTCTTGAAGCATTTGAAACTCAAATGGAAGAAAATATGCGTAATGGCAGAGCAGTTATTTCAAGCGGAATGGACGAATATAAGCCAGAAGAAAATGACAGTTTCAGCACCATTTTTGAGCGCGCAGACAAAAAAATGTATGACCGCAAGCGCATTCTAAAAGAAACAAAAAACTAGCCGCCTTTTGCAGGCAATCTCATCCTTGTTTTCAGCCGGTCAAATCGATATAATTACGGATAAATTCAATTAACTTTTAGATTACCATGAAGACAAACGCGATTCGTATTCTTGAACAGAAAAACATTCCATTTGAGACAAAATCTTATGAATTTGATGAAGAATTTTCAGATGCACAGACTGCGGCACAAAAAGTGAATTTGCCGCCGGAACAAGTTTTTAAAACTATTGTAATGCGGAACGAACATAAGCAGATCTACGTTTTCTGCGTGCCTGCAAACAGCGAGGTTAATCTTAAAAAGGTAAGGGCTATTACCGGCTCAAAAGAAATTGCACCTGTAAAGCAGAATGAACTTTTGGGTTTAACCGGCTATATTAGAGGTGGCTGTTCTCCGCTCGGCATGAAAAAGAAGTACCCCACTTTTTTTGACGAAACCGCAATTCTTTTTGACGCAATTGCCATAAGTGCAGGGCAGCGCGGCTTGCAGATTTTTGCAAATGCAGAAAAACTTGCAGAAGCCGCAGAAGCAGAATTTGCAGAGCTTACACTCTAGCATTTGAATTAAAGCCGCGCGAATGCTCAGCTGCAATTAAGCGCGGCACTTTTTGCACACATTGTGCACCAAGCTTTTAGCGGTTGCGGCTAGAATATACACAGCCGCAGTAATCTTGCCTGTAAAGGCCATATTCTTCTGAAAGCTCTATCGAGCGTTTAAAGCCGTTTTTCTTTTTAAAGTCAGCATAAAGATATTGCGGAACTTTTTCTGCTCCGGCATGAATTTTTTGAAGCTCAAGCTCGGCGGCTTTTCCTTCTTCGTTTATTTTTTTGGCATCTTTATGTGGGCTTATCGACAATGTTGTTGTAAAATAGTCAAAATGCTTGTCAAAAGCTTCTTTGGCACAGCAAGCCAGACGCAGTCGGTAACACATTCGGCAGCGTTCGTCTTTTTCGGGCATAGTCTCAAAGCCGTTAACAATCTTTACAGCTTCATAAAATTCTTCAGGCTTATACGCAAGCTCAATTACAGGCGGCGCTTTTTCCTTTAAAAAAGCGGGCAAAAAATTGCACAATTCCTCTTTGCGGCGCAAATATTCAGCCTGTGGATAAATGTTCGGGTTATAGTACAGAATTGTTATGTCAAAATGTTGCAGAAGAATCTCAAGTACGGCGCTCGAACAAGGCCCGCAGCATGCATGCAGAAGCAGAGTGGGTTTTGCAGAGCCGCTGTGAACTGCTTTTTCGATTTCTGCTATTTGAGTTTCAAAAGCTTTGTAATAAACAGAAAGTGCCTTGCTCAAAACTGGATACGCTCTATTTTTGTAACGGTTTTATCTTTTATTGTGATGAGCGCACCCTGAATTACAGACTCGCCGACCGCGTTTTCCATTTTATAGAGAACCTGCGTTAAATTGCGCTTTACTACAATTTCTGCGTCACTGCCGATTACAGAATCTGCAACACCGCTCATGCCCAAATCGGTTATATAAGCTGTGCCTTTTGGCAATATTCTCTCATCTGCGGTCTGCACATGTGTATGTGTTCCGCAAATGGCGACTGCTTTTCCGTCTAAAAACAATGCAAGCGCTTCTTTTTCGTCGTTTGACTCGGCATGAAAATCTACGAACAGCAACGCGCCTTCTTCAGCAGCTTCTTTTGCACATTCGGCAGCCGCCTTAAAAGGGCAGTCGAGTGCGGTCATAGCTTCTCTGCCTTGCAGGTTGAGTACAGCTATTCTTGTGCCTTTGCATTCATAATAAGCAAAGCCGCGCCCCGGAGTTTCTTCTGCGCCTTCAATGATTGAACCTATATCTTTCGGATAATTATGCGGGCGCAAAACCCTTTTTTCAGAAGCAAGAAACGGATAATTGTCACGCTTTTCAAAAATGTGGTTTCCGCCGGTTATTACGTCTACACCGGCTTCAAAGATTTTTGCGGCATCGCTTTCCAAAAGACCGTTGCCGCCGGACGCATTTTCACCATTATAAATAACAAAATCAATTGAATATTCCTGGCGAAGTTTTTTCAATTTTTGTTCAACAACAGCAATGCCAGCGTCAGAAAAAACATCGCCACCCATAAAAACTTTCAGACAATCGCTCATCAACGGTCCTTAACCTGAGCTGCCGAATCAATTATTTTTTTGAAATAACGTTCGTTTTTGCTGAAAATACTTTCTTCTGATGAGAAAGCAATTACAAAATAATCAGTATCAGTTATTTTATAAAATGTGGTAATGCTGCGTACAATTTCTTCCGGCTGATTGATTTTTGTGCTTATTTGAATGCGCTTTTCATTTTCAGAAACAGACAGCGAATCAAAATCTATGCATGAATCGTTTTGTGACAGCAAAGAAACTAACTTCAGCTGTTCTAAAGCATTCTTTTCTTCAGGCGGAAAACTTACAAAGTACGGCGAAATCATTGCCACTGTTTCGTTTTCTTTATTGTTAAGCCACCATGTCTGAATATCCGACTGGTTCTCATCTTTAACCCATTGTTCATCAAGGGCAAAACTGAAATTCTCAAGAGTGACTTTTTTTGATTTTGCATATTTCTTAATTGAAATTTCCTGTTTTTTAGGGTTCTGCGGATTCTGCAAGCCTGAAAAATCAGTAAATTCATTTCCCTGATTCAAGATTCCAATATAAACAAGTTTAAACAGCGGCTTTTTATCTGCTGAAATAATTGAGCGTAAACCGAACAAAGGCACAAAAGGCTCATAGTTTATCTGAACTTCACCGCCAAACTGCGGATAATCTTCTGCAGAGCGGATTGATTTATCGAATTTTGAAGACAAAGCTTTACGGCGGGCAGCAAGTTCATAGAACAAATCGTGCAGATAATTCAGTGTCTCAACATCAACCTGCGTAATTTCGCCGACGATTTTTTCGCCTGTCATCTCAACTATATCTTTGGTTGTGTCGCAGGTTATATAAAGCTCAATTGACTTGGCGCCTTTTTTTGCCTGCGGCGAAAAATAACGCAGCGCATATGTTCCGGCATCATACTGCAGGAAGCCTATGTAAGTTTCATCTTCGTACGTGTAGTCTCTGTAATAGACAAAAGTACCTGGAAAATCAACTTTAGGTTCAACACCAGGAATGGCAAAAACAAAAGAACAGCATACAAGCAATGCAACAAAAACAAAAAAACGTCGGATAAAAGACATAATTTCCCCTTTAGTAGTAACAGCTTAAAAACGCTTTAAAAGCAATTGTTGAACAACTTACCGGTTTAAAAATTACAAGGCAGCCCGAAAGAGCTGCCTTAAGTTTTAGCCGTTCAACTTTGCAAGTTCCGCTTTAACTATTTCGGCAGCTTTTGCGGCTGCGTCTTTTGCAGGAACAAGCTGCATTTCTGAACTGTTGCGGCATTTAAGCTCAACATTCGGCAGGTTCTTATCGCCCACAACAATGCGGACAGGAATACCAAGCAAATCAATATCCTTAAATTTAACGCCGGGACGTTCATTTCTGTCGTCAAGAAGAACTTCAATGCCTGCTTTCTGCAATTCTTCGTAAATTGCAAGGGCATTTTCCTTCATGGCGCCTTCAAATTTAACAGGAATTATTGCTACCTGATATGGAGCAACTGACATCGGCCAAATAATTCCATTATCATCGTGGTGTTCTTCAATAATAGAAGCCAATGCGCGGTCTACACCGATTCCGTAACAACCCATTGTAGGAATCTGCTGTTTTCCGTTTTCATCAAGGTAAGTTACGTTCATTGTCTTTGTGTATTTGTAGCCGAGCTTGAAAATATGGCCAAGTTCGTTGCCTTTCTTGCTGTAGAATTCAGCACCGCAATGAGGGCATTTGTCGCCTGCTACTACAGTGCGGACATCAGCTGTTATATACGGTGTAAAATCGCGGTTCGGCTCAACATGCTCAAAATGAACATCAGTCTTTAAGCCGCCGGTGATACAATCATGCATTGCCATAACTGTTTCGTCTGCAACAACTGGAACTGTAGAAAGTTTTACAGGACCTGCAAAACCGACAGCTGCGCCAGTAATGCGCTCTACATCAGTATCAGAAGCAAGCTCAACTTCACTTGCTTTAAGCAAGGCTGCAAGTTTTGCTTCATTTACATCGAGGTCGCCGCGGATACAAACTGCAAAGAAGCTGTCAGGGTAATACGGATTTGCTCCGCCGTTTTCAGTTACGCGCTTAAGCTGTGCACAGCCCGGTGCCTTAGACAAATCAAGCTCGCTGTTGATAACATGATAAATCAGTGTCTTGATAAACGACTGCGGTGTTGTCTTCAAAAAGTCTGTAAGCTGCTCGATTGTCTTAACATTCGGTGTAGCAATTTCGTTATAAGGCTTGTCTGTTGCTTTCTGCGGTGTACCGTCAATTGTTTTTGGTGTATCAGGTGCACAAGCTGCTTTTTCGGTGTTTGCGGCATATCCGCATTTCGGGCAAAGAATGAGTGTGTCATCACCGATAACGCTTTCAACCATAAACTCTTCTGAGCCGCTTCCGCCCATTGCGCCAGAATCAGCGCGAACCGGAATAACGCTCAAGCCGAGACGCTTGAAAACTTTGCGGTAAGCCTTTGCAAACTTTTCATAAGTTTCATCAAGGCTTTCCTGTGTTGTATGGAATGAATATGCATCTTTCATGGTGAATTCGCGGCCACGCATTACGCCGTAACGCGGGCGGATTTCATCACGGTATTTTGTATTTATCTGGTACGCAACAATAGGTAGCTGCTTATAAGAGCTCAGCTCGTCGCGGATTATTGCAGTGAATGCTTCTTCTGCTGTAGGACTTACTACAAGTTCCTGATCAACACGGTTTACAGCTTTCAGCATTCCAGGACCCATTGTTTCCCATCTGCCGGACTCTTTCCAGATGTCGCCCGGAACTACAACAGGCTGCTTGAATTCCATCGCGCCGATGTTATCCATTTCTTCGCGGATAATATTTTCGACTTTGCGGAATGCCCGCAAACCAAAAGGCAAATATGCAAAAAGACCATTTCCTAACTTGCGCATAATTCCTGCGCGAAGCATAAGCTGGTGACTGGCAATTACCGCTTCGGCCGGAACCTCGCGGAGTGTAGAAATCATTGTTTCAGAAACTTTCATGATGCCTCATTTTATAGTAGATAATAATACGTTTCAAGACGTATCCGTCTGTTGACATTTTTAAATTTTCATTGTAACATTTCACAATGTTATTATATAAAGAAAAGGAGAAGAGAATGAAAAAACTTATTATTCTTTGTATGTTCTCATGTTTCACGATGCTTACATGTATCTGTGCAACTTCTAAGACTGAACAATCACCAAGTGAAATTGTTCAAATCAAACAAAAGGATAATTCCTTAAATTCTGCTGAATCTATTTTAGTAAAACGTGAACCTAAAACAACAGAACTTGAAGGAACTTGGAAAGCCACAGAGGCTTACTACATGCCGTACATAAAATTTTACGGTTCTTATTTTCAAATGATAGAACTTTCATCTGACAATGAGAATAATGAGTATTATGAAGGAAAAGGTACATTCCGAATAAAAAAAGACGGTTCTGTTTCTTTGGTACTTGGTAAATTCTGTAAAGTTGTCGACGGTATTACTAAAGAGTTTTATGATTTAAGTGAATACAAATGGATAACAGGGATTCGAGATAAACTCACTTATGATAACTTTTCTGTAGATGGAGACGTTCTTAGACTTGGCACAGCCACCTTTACAAGATGCACAGAAGATATTGACTGGCGCATTAAATAATTTGCATCTAGTATAAGATTTGCAGAGGGTTTTGAGACAGTCTCAAAACCCTTTTTTATACATAAAACTATTTCTCATTAAAATGTGGTTGTTAATGCGCAGCCTGCGAACATGGTGATAATCATCAAGGCAAATGTAAGGCAAACAATCAGTTTATTCATCTTTTTCATTGTTTTTTCTCCTAATAAAGCTTGTTTTATTTTTTTAAGCCCCAGAAGGCGGCGTCATATTTCGATTCAAGAAGAGCTTCGTCGTCATCGTCTAAAGGCGCAAAAAAGTCTATATTGCAGCGTTTCTCAACTTCGTCAACCGGAACCGCAAAGTCTATGAACGGTTTATCAGAACCTGAATTCGGCAGAATGAACCCGATTGCAGACCACTTGCCCTTATCTGTATGTGCCAAAAGCACCTTGTAATAATACTCAGGTACAGCTACTTTGCTTGCGCCGATTGTCTTGTACTTTTTCTTTTCAAGAATAGGACCTGAAACTGTGTATACTGTGCCGAATTCTTTTGCCCAGTCACGAACCTGTTCTTCAAGCTCTTTCCATATTCCGCGGTTAAAATCAGCAGTCTGCGGGCTCATATTCGTCATATAGAAAGAATCGTCCATTGATTTTTCGCTCCAGGCAAGGTCTGCGGCAGGAACCAAATGCCCGCGGTCATAGCCTGAGCCTTTGTAATCAGCCAACGTTGACGAGCCGGTCGGAACAGAAGGATCCGGTCTGAAATTGTCGGTTCTTCCCGAAGCCTTTTTACTCACTTTGTCGCGGGTAAGACAAGTTGCAGCCCATTCAGCCTGTTCATACGATTCACGGTAGCAGAGACTATAGCCGGTATAATTGCAGTGTATATGGTCTGATCCGCCTGGACAAACAGGCAGCAGATACTCATCTGCCAAATCAACATCGCCAATTTCTGTGCCGCCTGAAACCTGCGTTCCGCCTTCATCTTGTGTGATTAATTCAGCAATTACATAATCAACAACACTGCGGACAGTCGGTGAGTACTGATAGGCAAAAAACAGAACAACAGCAACAATTGCTATAATAATAAATTCTTTCAGCGTGAGCTTTATATGCTTCTGATTTTTGCTGCGAGTGCTTCCAGATTTTTTAGAAGATCCGCTTGAGCTTGATTTTCCTGATTTTGTAGTCTTTTTCTCTGGCATATTTCCCCCTCGTAAAATATTGTGATAATTACACAGAGCTTAGATAATTTCTGCGCCTTTATAATACGGAGCATTTTCTTTTTCTATGATTCTGATAACCGGTTCTGTCCGTTCAAAAGTCATCGGGAAATTCTCTTTGCCTACAAGATGAACTTCTCCGTCCATTTGAACCAGAATAGGATAATCATACTGAATTTCAAGTTTTTCAGCATTACAAAGAAAAGCTTCTTTATAGCTTACATGCTTTCCTGATTTGAACTTTTCTTTCAGAATCAGCTTTTTTAACAGCGGCATTTTTTTTGCAATGCATACATTTCTGTCATCAGGAAGAATTTTCTGATGGCTTCCGTATGTTCTATGACCGGAAACACCAAGAAGACAGAACACAATTCCAGATTCTAGATTTGCAATTACATTGCCGTCTTTATCATAAGCCGAAATCTTTGCCGTTCCAGACTTATATTTAAATCCATAAAACATGCAGGCCAAATCAATCCAGATTTTGTAGAAATTTCCCGGCATGTGGCTTTTTGTTCGGTTCGTCATATGCGTAATAAATGCATCTATTCCTATACTGGCAATATTGAACGCATACCACGGCGGATCAGCCGACAGGCTTTCATCATTGTGTGAATATTCAAATGTCGGAAGCTCGCTTCCATGACGGCAATTTACGCGTACAGCCCGCTGACAGGCAAAATGAGACTTTTCCTCTAACAATGAAAGCGTCTCGTCTAAAGTCCAGCCGTCAGAGCCGTCGTTGCCTGTTCCAAAAGGAAGCCGCAATATTGTCATCTTGTTTTTTATCAAAGACGAATATTCTCCGCCCAAATCGAAAGCAATATGAACCAAAGCAGTCTGCACTTCTAAAGAAGTTCCGTCACCGCCGGCTGTAATAATCAGATATTCTTCGTCATCGCTTTCGCTTAATGCGGCTTCTTTAACAAGCCCCTGCACAAAAACAGCGGTTGCGCCTGCACGTTCTGTCTCATAAACCTTTATTGTGAAATCTTTGCACAATTGCGGTTTTTCCGCAGCTACTTCAGATTTTCTTTTAAGCACTTCTTCATGCATAGTTGCAATATTTTTCCGCGTAAAGCCGCCGGCTGCCGGATTTGCTATTACAACAACATGTAAAATTTTGTCTTTCCAAAGAGCACAGGCTTTTATAACCGGTGCTAAATATTTAGATAAATCTGTTGTATTCATTCTGTTAGTATACACTGATTTTTGCGGCAATAAAAGCAAAAACCTCCTGAACGCATTGATTCGTGCAGGAGGTTTCTTTTCTAAAAATGCTGATAATTATAATTCGCCGGATTCAGCTGCGCCCGGTAAGCCGATGTCTTTTCTGAAGAACATTCCTTCAAATGAAACATCGTCCATTGCGGCATAAGCAGCTTTGAAAGCTTCATCAAAAGTGTTGCCAAAAGCTGAAACAGCAAGAACTCTTCCGCCTGAAGTAAGAAGTTTTCCGTTTTTCTGCTGACCGCCGGCAATAAACACTTTTGTGTTTTCACTGCCTTTTTTAAGTGTAATTTCTTTGCCCTTTGCATAAGCGTTCGGATAACCGCCTGAAACAGCAACTGGAGCACAGACAAAGCCGTCTTTCCATTTAATGCTTGGTGCAAAATCTTTAAGAGCACCTGTCTGCTTTTCATCGATAATAGCCTTACACAAATCAGCAAAATCAAAATCCATTAATGGAAGCACAGCCTGTGTTTCAGGGTCTCCAAGGCGGACATTATATTCAAGAAGTTTAGGACCGTCTTTGCAGAGCATAACGCCAAAAAAGATAAAGCCGCGGTAATCAAAACCTTCTGCTTCAAGTCCTTTCAGAGTCGGTTCAAGAATATCTTTATTGAATTGTGCCATTGTTTCATCAGAAACATCAGAGAGTGGAGCAACTGCACCCATTCCGCCTGTGTTCGGGCCTTTGGCGCCGTCATTCAGTCTTTTATGGTCTCTTGCAGGCACAAACGGAATAATGCAAGATTTGCCTTTTTGGGTTAATTCTTTTGTGACAGAAACAGCCGCAAGAACAGAAATTTCAACACCCTGAAGATATTCTTCAATTACAAGCTTTGCACCTGCTTCTCCAAGTTTGCCGTCCTGCATAAAGTCTTTTACAGCTTTTAATGCAACTTCAACTGTAGGAGCAACTACAACGCCTTTGCCGGCAGCAAGTCCGTCTGCCTTAATAACGATAGGTGCGCCATGTTTTTTTATATATTCTTCTGCGAGAGCCTGGTCTGTAAAGCTTTCGCTTGCTGCGGCAGCTACGCCGTATTTTTTCATGAAAGCTTTTGCCAAATCTTTGCTGCCTTCAAGTGCCGCACCTGCTGTTTTTGCACCGACTGTCGGAATTCCGACACTCCACAACTGATCGGCAATTCCTGCACAAAGCGGATCTTCCGGGCCGATAACAGCAAAATCAACCTGCTCAAACGAGGCGATTTGTGCAACAGCATCATTTCCTTTAAGACCTTCTGCATAGGCACAGTCTTCAGGATTTACGTTCCTGCATTTTGCTTCGTTTATTGTTCCGCCATTGCCCGGAACGCAAATAACTTCATCAACCTGCCCGCTTTTGGCGAGTCTCCAACTTATGGCGTGCTCGCGGCCGCCTGAACCAACTACGAGAATTTTCATGCGTTCATAATAGAATAAATCAGCAAAAAATGCAATTTAGGAAACTGCTGCCAGTGTAGATGCGGCTATGCCAATTTTTGTTGAATCTATTTTTTGCTTAAGCTGACAGATTTTTCAAAAGCTGCGGTGGCGGCATTGATGACGGCTGCTCTGAAGCCTTTTTCTTCAAGAACGCGCACAGCTTCAATAGTTGTTCCGGCAGGTGAGCAGACTTCGTCTTTGAGCTGCCCCGGATGTTTGCCTGTCTCAAGCACCATTGCTGCCGCACCTTTCAATGTCTGTGCTGCAAAAACAACAGCCTGCTTTCTCGGCATACCGAATTTAACTGCTGCGTCTGCCAAAGCTTCAACAAAAAGATAGCCGTAAGCAGGACCTGAACCAGAAACAGCTGTTATTCCGTCCATAAGATGTTCCGGCACAACCTGAACTGAACCGGCTTTTGCAAGCAGGTCTTCAACAATACTGATTTCATCGCCTGAAACGCTTTCATTAGGCGCAAGAGCAATCATGCCCTCGCTTACGATTGCCGGAGTATTTGGCATTACTCTTATGATTTTTGCGTTTTTGCCAAGCTTTTCTTCAATAGTGCTTATGCGGATACCAGCCGCAATTGAGACAAAAACTTTTTTGTTTAATTCGTCTTTTGAAAGAACTGCACAAATTTCATCAAGAACAGAAGCCAGGTAATTTGGTTTTACTGCCAGAAAAACAAATTCTGAATTCTGCAGAACATTTCTATTGTTTTTTTCTGCTGTTGCTTTATTTGAAGCTGCAAATTGTTCTGCCTTAGATAAATCAACATCGCTTATATGTACTTCAGTATTCTCTACTTTGCAGACAGCACTCATCAAAGCACCGCCCATAACGCCGCAACCAATGCATCCAACTTTCTTTTCCATAAAATTACCCTCCAGTCTTAAAGATTATAAAACTATTCTACGTTCTAGTTTCATTATTTGGCAAGAAATAATGTGCCTTTTGCATTCCCTTTTGCAAGGTTATCAAGAATATTCTTTCTTCCGCCGTGTGCCAGTACCATAGGAATTCCGTATTCTGTTACTTTTTCAGCTGCCTCAAGCTTTGTTGTAATTCCGCCTGTACCGAAATCATTTGTTGCACCGATTGAAATGCTTGCACGAAGTTCGTCAATATTTTTGACAGTTTCTATAAGTGCCGCATCCTTAAATTCCTTTGGATTGCAGGTATAAATACCGTCAATATCGCTGAACAAAATCAAAAGATCTGCGCTCCAGACAATTGCAGTCAGCGCGCTCAAATTGTCGTTGTCGCCGATACGGCCTTCCGCAAATGAAACGGAGTCATTCTCATTAATAATTGGAACAACGCCTTCATCGACAAGCGTAAAAAGCGTGTTGCGCATATTGAGCGTACGCTGGTCGTCGGTAAAGTCTATGTTTGTAAGCAGAAGCTGCCCGATATGAATGTCGTGAGCCGCAAACGCACAGCGCCATTTATCCATAAGCTCTATCTGCCCGATAGCGCACAAAGCCTGACGGTAATGTGTGTCTTTGCGGCGTGCCCACTTGTCTAATGTTGAAACACCTGCAACCTGTGCCCCGGAAGAAACAATTACAATTTGTTTTCCGTCTTCCATTAAAGCGGCACATTGATTTGCAAATTCCTGCATAAATTCAAAATTTATAGTTCCGTCTTTTTTTGCAAGCGTATTCGAGCCGATTTTTAAGACAATTTTTTTTGCGTTATGTATACATTCAGCCGGATTTGTTCCATTCTTTGTTTTCACCGAATCTGTCCTTCCCCGTCTATAAGGTATTTTGTTGTTGTAAGCACTTTAATTCCCATCGGGCCGCGCACATGCAGTTTCTGGGTGCTGATTCCAAGCTCTGCACCAAAACCGAATTCGCCACCGTCTGTAAAGCGTGTGCTGGCATTTACATAGACACAGCTTGCATCTACCATAGACTGAAAAAGCCTTGTGTTTGCACGGCTTTCAGAAATAATGCTTTCGCTGTGTTTTGTATTGTGCGTATTAATATAAGAAATTGCTTCTTCAATTGAATCTACAATTTTGATACAGCACTCGTAATCAAGATACTCGTTGCCGAAATCTGCTTCTGTAGCTGCTACGGCGCTCTTTAAATATTTGATTGCACGCTCATCAGCATGAAGCTTTACGCGGCCGTCAAAGGTTTTTTCAAGCATAGGCAGAAACTTTGCGGCAACAGCGCTGTGAACTACAATGCATTCAATTGCATTGCAGACGCTCGGGCGCTGAATTTTTGCATTTTCAGCAATGCGGCATGCCATTTCCAAATCAGCTTCACTGTCTACATAAAGATGACAGACACCGCTTCCGGTTTCAATAACCGGCACTCTTGCATTCTGAACAACATTCTGGATCAGCTTTTTGCCGCCGCGCGGCAGACACACGTCAATCATTCCCACTGCGTTCAGAATCTGGTCTACGTCGCTGTGATCATGGTCTTTTACCTCAACAAGCTCAATAGCTTCAGGTATACCGCCCTCAACACCGGCAAGCGCTTCTTTAATTACGCGTACAATCTCTTTATTTGAATTATACGATGATGAAGAACCGCGGAGCAAAATTGCGTTTCCGCTCTTATAAGCAAGACTGAATGCATCAACTGTAACATTCGGGCGGTTCTCATAGATAATTGCTACAACACCAAGCGGAACACGCACCTGTCTGATTGTCATTCCGTTCGGGGTTTTCCAGCCGGCAACTTCTTCGCCTACAGGGTCTGTCTGCCCGATAACTTCGTGAAGGCTTGCAACAATTCCGTCTATTCTTTTGTCATTAAGAAGAAGCCTGTCTATAATAGACTCAGAAATTCCATTGGCGCGGGCTGCTTTAACATCAGTTTCATTAGCCGCAATAATAGAGCCGCGGTTTTTATCAAGAGCGGCAGCCACAGCGTTCAAAGCTGCATTTTTTTCGCAGGCATTCTGCAGGGCAAGCTTCTGGCTCGCAGTCCGCAACAAATCAGTAGTCTTTTTTATATCCATAAGAGACCTCGCATAATCCCCTGGCTTAGCCAGAGGAGCTGTTAATAAATTGCCTGACAAAGTCCGGCAATGACAACCAAAATAAAAAAAAGACCGGAACTATTAACAAGCTCCGGTCTGCTTAAATCATAATTAGTAGTTTGCAAGGAAATACATACCAAGCAATATAGCTAACCGGCACTTTGCTTCTGACCACTCAGATTTGGGAGGAAGGTTCGAAATATACCACCAGAAAATGCCGAAACCGGGATCAATACGCAGAGCATATTCCAAAAAATCGTCTTTTTTTGCCTGTGCACCAAACATAAGATAAACAACATCACGAAGAATAGAGAGAAAATTCTCATAGTTTTCTGCATAAGCTTTTTTTGAACATGCTTCGCACAATTCTGTTATACGGAACAAAGCCTGTTCTTTTACTGTTTCATCGGATTTTTCAACCCAAGTTTTTTGTACAAGAAGATTTAGATTATTGTGGAAACTTGAAATCTGTTTTGATTCTTTTTGATCTCTGTTTTCTGATTCCTCTGAAGCGAGCTGTTTGAAAGAACCACTGTCTCCAAAAGCACACGCTATTACACAGGCAGCTTCATTCTGTTCGTTTTCTGATGTATTTTTTAACAAAGTTTCTAAAGCAGATATTGTGTCTTGTGAAATAAACTGTGTGATACTGCCTGACGCAGTAAATTCTGAATTT
>CAMJMF010000005.1 GCA_946406925.1 uncultured Spirochaetales bacterium
GTGTTCAAAGAGCTTGACACAAGCAAATTGAATGAAGACATGCAACAAAAGATTGCATCTATTGAAGAACAGGAAAGATGGAGGCAGATTAGCGATATATGGTTTGTCTATGTGCTTTTTTCTTCTTGCTGTCTTTTTGGTCTTAGCGATGGCTCAAAAAGCGTTGCTTTCAGACTGATTGTTATTCTTGTTTCTTGCTGTATTGTTGCAGCGGTAAAGATGTACACGGTGTTTATTAAAGTTGACCATTTTGAGTTAGCTTTTGAAGTGCTTCTTTTACCGTGTTTGAATGTTTCTCTGCTGATTATGTATGAACTTATTCACTGGATTGTATTCAAAATTTCAGGCTTTGATTTTGTTATTGTCGGAAAGATGGAAGGCTTTAAGCAGCCCAAAAACGCCGTGCTTACGTTTATTACAATGATTCTTTCGTTGCTGCCAGCATTTCTGCTGACAAAACTGATGGTCGGCGACAGCTGGTAATTAACACTTAGTTTTTGCCGGTGATGGTGCTTATTGAAAGTTTGCGGCTTGAGCTTCTGCCTTTATCGTCAAGCACTGTAAGCTCATATTCTCCGGGTTCGGGGCGCCACTCATATTTTTCGCCGGGTTTGGTTCTTGCAATAAAAGAAGCTCCGCTGAACCAAAAAAGTTCTTTTGTGCCTGCATCAGCAGTGGCATTCAGAATAATTACATTTCTTGACGGCTTTTCAAGATCAAAGACATATTCTGTGTTATTAAGCGGCGACATTATTTCCGGGGCAAAACCTGCCTGCAAAGAATGAACCGAGCTTTCCGGCGGATAGTCTGGCGGCACCATGCGCGGAAGCCCTGCCTGTTTGAACAATTCCATTAAGTCACTCGGCCAGTATTCTCTGACCACAGACTTTACATAAGGCTTGTCAGTTTCGTCAGTTCTGTAGCCTGTCCGCGTATCAATATTGATTCTTCTGTGAATTTTGCATTTTGCAATCGGTGATACGCCGGGAATAAAATAGGTCTCTTCCTGAAAAGGGCAGTCATCATTGCAGATGTCGCCCGAAACAGCACAGACTTTGATTTTTGTTACGCCCTGCGGCATTTTGTTGTGCGAATATTTGACATAGCCCCGCGAAATCATTCCATCAGCTATATTAAAGAAAAGCGGCGCGGCGGCAGTTCTTCCAAGAAAAGCGTTGTTGCCCACTCCGTCAAAGTTTCCTATCCATACGCAGAGAACATATTGCCCAAAAAAGCCGACCGCCCAGCAGTCTCTAAAACCGATTGAAGTTCCTGTTTTATAGCCGACTTCAAAGCCTTTTGTGTCTTTGGGGCGGAAAGGATAAGGGCTTGGATTTTGAAAAAGCATCTGCTTTACGATATATGCTGACTGCGGTGTAAGCAGCTGTTTTCCGAATTTTTCATCTTTTGGTTCATGCGGAAAAGTGCCGTTTATTTTGAATTGAACGCCGTTGTTCAGAAAAACCGCATACAAAGAGCAAAGTTCAAGCGCACTGACATCGGCACTTCCCAAAACAATAGAAAGCCCGTAATGCTCCTTTTCTTTCAGCTCAGTGATGCCAGCCTGAACAAGAAAATCATACAAGTCCGGGTCTTTAATCTGCCTTGCAAGGTTAACAGCTGGAATATTTCTGCTTTGTGTGAGCGCGTACCATGCTTTTATCGGGCCCATAAAGGTGTTGCCGTAATTGTCCGGCGTATATTCATTAAAGCTTGAAGGTGTATCCTTAAGCATTGTGTCATAGTGAATTATGCCTTGTTCCATTGCAAGCGCATAAATAAAAGGCTTAAGCGTTGAGCCTGGCGACCTCTTTGAGATTACGCCGTCAACCTGCCCCTGAATATCGTCGTTATAAAAGCCTGCCGAGCCTGTGTAGGCTTTTATTTCCATATTTGTGGTGTCTACCAGAACGGCGCTTGCATTGTTTATGCCGATTTCCTGATTTTTTTTAACATACAGTTCAAGCTGATTCTTTACAAATTCATGCAGCGTTAAATCTAATGTTGTTTTTACGGCTTTTGCCTGACCGTAAAAGCTTTTTTCATCTCTTGAAAGCTCAATGTTTCTTGTAAAATGCGGCGCAGACTGCGGAAAACGGCAGATGACATAAGGCGCCATGTTTACAAATTCAGCAAGTTCAGCATCTTCAGGGTGTTTTTCAAGCCATGAATCAAAAAGCCTTATACGCGCATTTATTAAATCAGAAGGAATTTTATTTGGCACAGGGCATCTTTTAGTAGGGTTTTGCGGAAGAACGCAGAGCATCAGTTTTTCTGAAAATTCAAGCTGCTTTATAGATTTATTAAAAAAATATTGGCTTGCAGTCTCAAAGCCCTCAATGTTTTTTCCGCATGGCGCAAGATTCACATAAGCATCAAGAATGTCCTGCTTTGAAAAGATTAATTCAAGCCGCATAGCAAGAAAAATCTGCTTAAGCTTGCCTGGAATGCTTTTGGTATAAAGACCGTATTTTAGCTTTGCAACCTGCATCGTTATTGTGCTTCCGCCGATGCGCCGGACATTCTTTATGTATGTGTCAACAAAAGAACGGTAAATAGAGCCGAGATTAATTCCGTTGTGCAGATAAAAGCGCTTGTCTTCCTGCAAAAGCAGGGCTTCTATAAAATCAGCAGGATATTCCGTAACGTTTTTGTATAATCTGAATGTTTCGTCCGGCGTAAGATAAATGCCGATGAGCCTACCACTGCAGTCTGTGTAGGCACCCGAAAAACGGATGCCGTTGAAAATGCCTTTTTTTCTGCTAATGGAAATGTCGGTAACGGCAGCGATAACAGCTGCTAAGATTACAGCTGCTGTCACTGCCATTATGCGTTTTTTATTTTTCATCTTTTTTTGTTATATTGATTTTGTCATAAGGCTTAACCGCCTTGATTTTGTTCTCATACATTGCCTGAGCAAAAAGCGGCGGAACAACAAAACTTCCGTTTGTAATGGCTTTAGCTTTGTATGTAAACGAGCGTGCATCTTTTGCGGCTGTTCCGTAGAAGATAACGCGGTCATCACGTATATCAATATAATCAGGTTTCCATTCGCTGTTATTTTCTCTGATAGAAGGAATATCAGCTTCAAAACCGCTTGGAAGCATATCAACCAAAGCAACATCGTTAATGGCAGATTTTGTTGTGCTTCTGATTCTAACCGTAACGTAGATTTCGTCGCCGAGGTTGAATGAGCTTGAAGCTTTGCCGTTATTTGTTGTGCTGTAAACCTTTGTAACTTCAAGACCGTTGTCCTTAGTTTCGCTTGCTGGAATGGTCTTCATAAAGCCGGCTTGTGTTGTCTGATAATAAAGGTTTGTTTTTTCATTATTCTGGAACAACAGCTTCTTAGCACCTGCTTCGAATGTGCCTGCAAAAACTTTGTCGCCTTCAACTGCAACTGGTTTTGGTTCTGTGTCTTTGCCAAAATCCTGAGTTACGGTGAATTTTCCAGTTGATGCAGTCGGCACAGCTTTAAGATAGCTTTGAATTGCCATCAACGTCATTGCGCCAGACAATGAGTTATAATCCCTGTCAATTATTGAATTCTGAATATCTGTAAGAAGCTCGTCGCTTATAATGCGCAGATATTCCGGGAAATATTCAGAAATAAGGAAAAGGAAGCTTGAATTGTAATACAGGCTGCTTTCAAAGCGGTATACTGTAAGGTCTTTTGCCATTCCTTTCTTTATCTTCTTCAGAATCTTTTCAGCTTCAGAATCCATGTGGAGCAGTTTATAGCTTGCCGCTGTATAGATTCCTGTGAGGCTCATTTTATCAGAATTTGAAAGCGTCTTTGCAAATCTTTCAAGATATGATGTTGTAATTATTTCATTGCGGGTCAGCACATAAATTGAAAATGCTGCGGCATAGCCTTCGCCGTCTATAGCCTGAACTTTGAGCGCATTCAAAAGTCTGTTGAACATGTTTTCAGGAACATAATAGCCGCTTTCTTTTGCAACAGTGAGGAACAGTGCACAGTAAGCATCAAGAGCAGGGTATGAGTCTGATTTTTGTGTCCAGTAACCGATTGTACCGTCGTTTTTCTGTCTTGACTGAAGAATGTCTATTACATTCTCGATTGCACTGCGGGCTTCTTTTTGTGCTTTTCCAGTTTCTTTAAGCAGTTCAGGATAAAGATACGGGAATGCAGCACTTGTAACCTGCTCGCTGCAGCCGTAAGGATAATTGTCAAGATAGAACTTAAGACCTTTTGCAAAGCCAAGCGGCAGATAAGAAAGATTTACTTCTCTTGTTGCAAATTCAGCATAAAGGTCTTTATCAACATCAACTGAATCTTTTGTGTTTTCAGATTTTCTAACCATACCTGATTCAAGCCATACCTGGTACGGCATTGAAGGGCGCACGCTGAGCGATGATGTAAGCTTTGAAGATTTTGCAGGTCCCTGCGCCTTAAACACAATATCAGAATTGCCAAGAACATCATTTGCCTTAAATCTGAATGTGTAGGTTGCGTCGCGGCCTTCGCCAATTGTAAGGTCAGCAGATGCGCTGCCTACAGGTGTCAGACCTTTGTCTGTAACGGCTGTAAGCTTAACTTTTGCGTTTGTGCCTGTTCCGGCATCATTGTTTGTTACAGTAACTGCAACATCAAATTCGTCGCCAGGTGCCGCAAAGTTAGGGCAGTTAGGCATAATTATGTAAGTGTCTCTTACGTCTGTGCTTGTTTCTGTTACGCCGAGCGCATTTTCAGAAACGGCAACTGCCATAACACGTATTTTTCCGTTAAAGTATGACGGAATGTGATATTTTACAGAGCGCTCGGCTGAGTCTGTGTCGATTATGCCTGACCAATAAGCTACAGGCGCATTCTGCTTTTTCTTAAACGGATTCAAGTTGTGGCTGAGATAATCGTCATAGTCATCGCCGCCGCCTGCTGCTGTTAATGTCTTAAGCACGTTGAAATCAGGCATGATTAAGTCAAGTGTCTGATAAGAAGAAACTTCAAGCGCTCTTTTCTTAAAGAAGAATGGCAGCGGATCCGGTGTCTTATATTTTGCTACCTGAAGAATTCCTTCGTCAATTGCCATAATTACGATTTTGCCTTTCTTAGAAGATGAATACTTAATCTCGTAATCTGTGTCAGGCTTTACAATATCAGGAACATCAAGCTTAATGTTATTCTTTTTGTTGTCTAAACTTACAGAGAACGGAACGGCTGCATAACAGAACGGACTCATGAAAACTTCGCTGCTGTTGTATGCGCGTGTGAACATAACCGTAATGTAGCCGTTGCCTTCAATTCCTTCTGGAATTGTTATTTTCTGAATTGTAGAAGGCTCTGTTGTTGAGAACCATTTGTAAGTATAGAGCTTGTCACGCTCAACACAGATAAGACCAGAACCTGCATAAGGTGCTTTTATAAGAAGCTCTGCGGTTTCGCCGTTCTTATAGTCAGCTTTTTCCATGCGCACTTCGATTTCTGCTGTGCGCGAGAGACTGCGCTGGAGGTTTTTCTGACCGATGATAGAAAAATCTGTTGAGTTGAATTCGTTTCCGTTTGAATCAGCAAGCTTGAGAACAAAGTCACCTTCGTTATCAACCGGAAGGTAATAATCCATTCCGTCTTTTGGAATGCTGATTGTTTTTTCCATAACAGGATATTCTTTCTTTACAGACTGATATTTGTAAACGCCGTTCGGCTGCTTTACAAGCACAGAAACATAGCGGTTTTCTGTAATCGAAAGTTTTACACCGTCTACTTTTATGCTTTCAAGGTTCGGGCCTACAGCAATAAATTTCAGCATGCGCTTGCTGCCTTTGTTGATGTAGTTGAGCGCGCCGTCAGCTTTTACACCAATCAAGTAATCAAGCGGTGAAACGTAAAGCGAAGAACTTGTTGTAACGCTTCTTCCGCTTTCTTTTTCAAAGCCGTCAGCTGTAAAAATCAGGCGGTAGCTGGCAGGTGCAAAGCGTTCCATGTCAATGTTGAATTTTGCGTAGCCTTCTTCGCTTGTTGTTTCGTCATTAAGCCGCTCTGAAAAGCTTTCTTTTGCAATATACGGGTCGCTGAAGCGGTAGTCTCTGTATTTGTTGAATTTCAGATAACCGGGCTTTAACTCCATCTCTGCTTTTACGGTGTTGCCGCGGGCAATTGAACCGAACATATTCTTAAGCTTTACAACAGCGGTGAGGTTCTGCGGATGAATCCAGCCGTCAGAAGACAGCGGCTCAAAAGAAGATGAAATCTGCAAAGTATCAGGCATAAATTCCTCAACTTTTGCGGTTTCGCTTCCAATAAGAATGCGTTCATAGCCTTCTTTGTTCGGGTACTTTTTCTTTAAATAGAGATATAAAGTGTACACGCCGGTCGGTGAATAGCCTTTTGTTGAATATTTGACTTCTTCAAAGCCGCTCTGGTTTAAGAGAAATTCTTTTTCGCATATTTCGTTGCCGTTCGGGTCTGTGATTATATAAGCTAAAGGTGTGCCTTCAAGCGCTTTTGCCCAGTCACCGGCTTTTATAATTAAGCCGAAACGCATTTCGTCGCCCGGTCTGTAAATGCCCCTGTCGTTAAAGATATATGCAGTGAGCTTGTCCGGGTCTTGTACACCGTAAAGACCGCCTACATCAAAGTTGGAATAATCTACAGAGCGGCCGTTCAATTTGTACGGCACAAATGCAAAGTCATTGCCTGTTACAGCTGTAATTGCAACAGGACCGTTGCCGTTTTCGCTAATTTCTGGAATGAACACATGGCCGTTTCTGTCGGTTGAAGCTGCCGCAAGCACATCGCCGTTAAGCGAAATAACTTTGACATTGCTTGAACTTACAGGCTTTCCTGTTGAAATAGACTGAACAAAAAGGTCAAGCCCTGACTTGTTCGTCTTTTTCATTATAAGTGCCTGATCTGTTACCATTACAAGCTTTTTTATTGTGTTGCAGTTTCGGTTTGAAATCTTGATGAGGAAAAGACCGTATCTAAGATCTTTTGACGGAATCTGCTCAAGATATTTGCTGAAATCAAAATTGATGTAAGAAACAGTTTTTGGGTTTGTTGATGTTGTCGGAATTGTTGAATCATAAATGAATTCGCCGACATTGTCTTCGTCAAATGAGCTTGAGTTGAATCTGAAATTTTTTAAGTTTCCGTTTGATTGAGAAACAATGTGGTTGATTTCGTCCGGCTTGAATCTCCAGATTTGTACATCAACTTCTGAAACGCCTCTCGTGAGAATCGGGATTTTTTTGCTTCCGCTTAAAGAGATGAGATTACCCTCTGAAACAAAGTTGATTTCTTTCGGGTATTGTCTTGGCTTTACAACAGTCTGGTATTCTTTTGCAAGATAATAATCGCCATAGAAATGGGCACCGGCTGTTACGCATGCATAGATGAAACTGTTTTCAGGCACATCGATGTAATAGTTGTGTACATTTTCATATTTGTTTTCAGTTTCGTATGCCTTTATCTCAAGTTTTTTAGAAAGACCGATTACTTTGTCTGTAATAAATTCTGTGTCGTTCCAGTAATAATCTTTGACAGCTTTTAAGCCGGGTGCTTCAGGTCTGTCTTTAGGCAGCTGGTAAAACTGAATGTGAGAGTTAAGCTCTTCAGTTGAAATTTTAGCTGTTGTTTCAATTGAAATTACCTGATTGTATTCCTGATTGTCATTTAAGAGCAGAGAAGTGCTGACGTCTCTTACACGCGCGTAGTTATTTGAACCCGGAATAGAAACTTGTGTTGAAAGCTTTTTGGTGCTTGAAGCGTTTCCTATTGAGCATTTTACGCCGCTTTTCAAAGTGATGGTGAATTCAATGTCATCAGCCGGAACGCCGATTGGCTCTGATGTAACATAGGCTGTATTTTTTGTGTCGTTGAGTGAAACATTAAAAGAATATTCTCTGTTTTCAACTGTTCCGTTTTTAGGGTTTTTCATTTCAGGCTTAATTGAAATAAGTGATGAAAAATCTTGGTCTGCAATAGGGAAATTCGAAGAAATCTCAAAAGTTATGTATTTCTTTTTTGGGTCTAAATCGTCAATTACAAAATCAGCTGAATAAAGACTGACTCTAAAGTTATCGGTTTCAAAAGAGTTTTTGTCTGATTTATCGATTGTGATATGGTCTGCAAAAAGCTGCTTTCCAAAAGTGACTGTATATTCTGTGCCAAGCTGCCACGGCTCTGAAGGCGTAAAAAGAATGCAGTCGTCATTCAGCCACTTCCATGAACCCTGAATGGCAGGCGAAATGGAAATATCGCTTGTGATTGGCTGGTCAACGTTGTCTAACGGAGCAACTGAGCCGTAAAAGTTGATGCTCATTGAGTCCATCGGCTTAGAAGCAATGTTTGGTGCAGATATTCCGTATGAGACAGTCATTTCAACCGGCTTTTTGGATTCAATGAAGCTGTATACAAAGATTCCTGCAAGCAGAAGAACAAAAAGACCAGCAATGCTGCCAAGTGAAATAAGACCGATTTTTATGCCTTTTCTGACTTTTTTGTTTGTCTTGACTGTCTCTGCAAGTTTTTTGGGCCATTCCGGCGGATTATAGCTGCCGAAAACAGATTTTAAAATGTTTTTTGCTTTTTGAAAGAATTCTTTCACTTTTTACCTCTCCTGTAAGCTGTTTTTATAAAACATGCTTTTATTTTTGTGTGTAGGGTTCAGTACTTTTTTATTACAACACTTCCGTAGTCTGCGGCACGTGTTGATAATGATAATAACCTTTTTTAGTCTTAATGGATAGAGCTGTACTGATAAAATTCTGCAAATCTATTCTGACAGGCAGAATTAATAGTAGATTTTTTCCATAAAAAGAAGCATAGTAGTCTTATAAAAAATTTGTGGGAGTGGAGTTTATAATGAAAATTGTTGTTTTAGCCGGTGGAATCAGCACCGAAAGAGATGTTTCTTTGTCTTCAGGCTGCCAGATATATAAAGCTTTGAAAACTAAAGGCCATTCTGTAATTCTTCTTGATATTTTTCTTGGTTTTAACGGAGATGTTCACTCTGCTTTTGAAAGTGAGCGTGACTGGGCTGCTGAAATTGCGCCAGTAAAAGAAACCGCGCCTGACATCGAAAAGCTTAAAGCTTCAAGAAAAGGCGGTTCAAAATCGCTTTTTGGACCTAACGTGCTTGAACTTTGCGGCGCGGCAGACATTGTGTTTATGGCTCTGCACGGCGACAGCGGCGAAAACGGCAAGGTTCAGGCCGCATTCGATTTGTTTGGTGTAAAATACACAGGCACAGATTCATTGAGTTCTGCGCTTGCAATGGATAAATCAATTTCAAAGCAGCTTTTTATTGCGGCTGGCATAAATACTGCAAAGAGCGTACTGCTTACAAATAAGGACGAACTTCCAAAATTCAAGCTGCCGTGTGTTGTCAAAGTCTGCAACGGCGGCTCAAGTGTCGGCGTGTACATTGCCAAAACAGAGGCTGAATACAAAGAAGCTGTTGAAAAAGCATTCAAATATGAGAACAAGGTGCTTGTCGAAGAATTCATCAAAGGCCGCGAGTTTACGGACGGTGTAATTGAAGGTGTTGCCCTGCCTATCGTGCAGATTGAACCGAAAGAAGGCTTCTACGATTACAAGAACAAGTATCAGGCTGGCAGCACAATCGAAACCTGCCCTGCAAAAATCGAAAAAAGCCTGGAAGAAAAGATTAAGGCGCAGGCTATCAAAGTTTTTCACACTTTGGGCATAAAGACTTATGCGCGGATAGACTTTATTGTTGATGAAAACGGCGACATTTTCTGTCTTGAAGCGAACACTTTGCCCGGCATGACGCCGACTTCGCTTGTGCCGCAGGAAGCCGCCGCAATCGGCAAGTCTTTCGCCGACTTGTGCGAATGGATTATCGAAGTATCTTTGAAGAAGTACAAGTCTTAATTTGCTGCGGTCGAATGTTTTGGGATCTCTGCATTAAATAAAGCCGATTATTAGGCTTCTTCAACATTCTGCAAAACATATGCTTTAAGCAATTCTGAAAGATTTTCGTTCATCGCATAAAATTTGCTATCTAAATCATTGAGCTGTTCAACCATGTTGCTGTCGTCATATAGTTCGTCAATATCTTCTTCGATGATTGCTTGTTTCAGCTCTGATTCAGATTTGCCTTCCGGGTTGATGACTTTGAGCGCGTCTTGAAGAATTGCAGAAGCTTCTCTTGAACCGATTATATTCAAAGATTTAAGCACATCAAAAGCCATAAAACCGTGAGAGCCGATGAAATAACCGTTCAAGCCGTCGCAGTTTACATCAGCTTCAAAGCTCATGATGCTGTAAACAATTTTGAGCGGTGCAGAAAAAGCTGCAAATTTTTCTTCATCGCTTTTATTTTCATCGTTGAAAATGAAAAATGAAGCCAGATCATACAAAACTTCTGCCCGTTCATCTTCCGGAATCGATGCGAAATCTTCTTTTGAAATATGGGAATTTTGCTGCCATGCTTTTTTGTAGTTTACAGCAGCAATATCTTTTGATTTTATCATTTGAAGCATTTCCCAAAAAGATTTTGGTTTTCGAAATTTTGCTTTTAACTTGGTTATCCGGTCATAAAAGAAGCAAAATGCGAATACCGCAATGATTGTGAGCAACCCAATATTAAAAATATCATTTAAATCTAGCATTATTGTCCCCTTCGTGCTGATTGAGATTTGCCGCGAGGCAAATCTTGGCGGGTTCGCCAGATTAATCCATGTTTGTAGATTAATCCACCGGCGAACCGCGGTCACTTCGACTGCCGCTCAGTGACCGCTCTGCAGTGACTATAAGCGCGCACTGTTGTCTGGCGGCGGTCTGCCCAGATGGTTGTGTTACTTTTTTTCTTTGGCGGTTTGCTTGGCTTCGGTGTTTTTTTTGCTGCTTATGATTAAGCCGATGCCGACCAGCGCGATGAACCCGATGAACCAGATTCTGCCGCTTTTGTTTTTCTTGACCTGCTTGTCAAGTTCTTCTTTCAGTTTGTCTGTATTATCAATCTGGCCTTTAAAGACTCTATAAACTTCGTTATTTTTGCCCATTTCAAACGGCTTGAATGTCTTGCCGTGCTGTTCAGCAAGAACCGAAAGATACGGATTTTCATCGACATCATAATATCTATAGTCTATGCGCACATCGCCCGGCACGTCCAAATCGTCATGAGCTGGGTTTGTGTAGAAAAGGCCGTTGTGCTTAAGATTTTCGATGCTTTCCTGTTTTGTGTATCTGTCGTTTGCCTTCACAAGGCCGAGTCCCTGCTCATCAAGGAAAAAATCGCCGACATTCGGCGTTATTGTCTTTTCAGTTGAATAAAGAAAATCAAGCAGCTTTGAAGCATTCTGATCGGCGGCTTTTCTTTCCCGCCATTCGTAATGTTTTTTTCCGTCTTTTACATATTCAAAGAATTCTTCAACCTTGCGGCTGACTTTGAAGCTGTCTATCGGTTCGTCAAGCTCTTCAAAAGCAATATTGCCGTCAAAGCTGATTTTGCCAGAGACAAGCACGAGCTTACCTTCGTTTGCCGGGTCAATTTTGCCGTCAGAAACTATCGTCACTTTTTTCAGAATATCTGAATTTGTAGATTTTTCCTTATTGATGTTTTTTACGCCCGTTATCACCAAGAATGCGACGACAACAATAAGTATGATTTTTCCTTTAGTGATTTCCATAAATCCTCCAATGCTGTAAAGGGAAGTCAATTAATACATGGAATATCGGCATTCCGCAAGAATAAAAGTATAGCACAAAAAGATTAACAGTGAGAAAATTCATTGCTTGTGCGGAGCTTTTCCGTTTGGTGTACCGGCTGAGTATTTAAAAGCTTTCTGTGCTATGCTCAGCAAAAAGCAGCAAGTCTTTTCTGCACATACTTTAAGCTGTCTAAATATTCCTGGTCTGTTGAAAGGTGCTCGATAATCATCGGCATATCGGGGCTTTCTTCTGTTGCAAGCCTGGCGAAAAGCTCAAGGTCAAGCGTGCCTTTGCCGCATGCACATTCTTCAAGCTGAAAAGTGTATTCTTCTTTTAAGCGTATATCTTTCAGATGACAGCTGCAAATCTTTCCTTTTAGTTTGCTGAAACATTCCTCTAAGAATTTGTCGTTGAAGAAATATCGCTCAGGCGAAGTAATCATGTTTACAACATCAAGATGTGCGCCGAATTCTTTGCGGTCAACGTCTTTAATAAGCTTCAAATATTCGTCGGGGCTGCTTGGTATCATCCACGGCATAGATTCAATGCTGAATTTTGTGTGTACAGGTTTAGCGCTGTCTATTATGCGCTGAATCATTTCTACAGCCATCTGCCAAAGCTCTTCGCTGAAATTTTCTCTGTAGCCGCCGTCCCAGCGCGGACCGTATGGAGTGCCAACAACATTTACACAGCATGCCGCTTCAATTTTATCAGCCATTTTAAGCTGTCTTATTGCATAATCAATCCATTTTTCACGCTCCGCCAAATCTGCAGCAAGCGTATTGCGCCATATGCCCACTTCTGCAATCAGAAGCCCGTTCTTTTCAGCAGCTTCTTTGTAGCGCATAATGAGCTTTTCTTCTGCGTTGCAGTCAACCGGAAAAACAACAGATTTAAGCCCAAGAGCTTTGTGAGTTTCAGCCCATTCTTCAGGCGAGCTGTGCTTCAAAGATGAAGAAAGTCCAAGATACATGCTGCTCCTCCTGTCAGAATGATCTGCGGTGAATTACGCTTGAATCCATTTTTGCAAGCGATTCAATTCCGGTGCGTGACATTATGCCGGCGAGCTCATCATTCATTTCTTTTATGCGTGCGGCTGTTGCGTCCGCGCCCTTTTTCAAGAACGGCATCAAATGTCTGCCCACCGAAACCGCCGCCGCGCCAAGCGCAAGGCACTTATAGACGTCCATGCCTGATTCAATACCGCAGTCAACAAAAACTGGAATGTCTGTTCCGACGACTTTTTTTATTTCCTCAAGAAGCATAAGCGGCGGAACAGCATAGCTTATCATTCCATGATGATGAGAAATTACAATGCCAGCCGCACCGGCTTTAAGGCTTTTTTCTGCGTCTTTTGCGCTCAGAACGCCTTTCACAATAAAAGGAACTTTTGCCGCCTGCACAAAATCTTTTAGCTCTTCCGTTGTCTTTGCCTTCATCGGGAGACCAAGAACATTGTCGTAGCCGCCTTTTCCGTCAAAAGAATGGTCAATATCCATTCCTACAGCAAAACAGCCTGCTTTGACGGCGTGCTCAATTTTGCGGAAAACTTCGTTATTGTTTTCGTGCGGCTTTATTATTTTGATAGTTCTGGCTTTTGTTGCAGTAATCTGCTCAAGCTCTTTGTCTTCGCCCATGCCGACCCAATGAACTGCATTCATTTTTTTTGCGGCTTCTGCATAGATGACCATTCCGTTTTTTGCGGTATTGTCAAGGTGAGAGAGGGCAGCCGTCATAATCGGCGTGTCAAAAACTTCGCCGAAAAGCTCAAATTTTGTAGACGGAAGCACCGAGTCAATGTAGCGCGTTTCAACCAAAAGCGAATCAAAGAAGTCGCGTGTAATTTTGTCAGAATTTGCTGTATATTCCATAATCAATTGCAGTTTTGGCTGCTACCCCCTTTCCCATGGATATTTCATCTGCCAGTCGCTTCTAAGTGAATCCATTATAGTGCAGAGATTCCTAGACTTTTGCCAAGTATGAACTGGCGATTCTTTTTTGCCTTCAAGAATACATTCAGTTGCATGGGCAAGCTCGTATTCGTATCCGTTTGTCTTGAATGGAACGGCTATTTTTCCGGCTTTTTTGTTGCTGTTGCCGGAATCGCCTGTGTAAAGGTGAAGCTCCGCATATTGCGTCATAAAAAAGTTTTTGACAGTAATAAAGCCTTTTGTGCCAAAAATAATTGCATCGTGCGTGTCGCTTCCGGCAGGCATGTCTGCTGCACTTTGAAAAGCTGTGGTAACTCCGTTTTCAAATGTGAGGTTCACGCTGTTCCAAATGTCAACGCCTTCAAGCAGCCTTACATTAGAACTGCGCGAAACGATTTTAGAAAAACCTGTAAGCATCATCGAAAAATAAATGTTGTATATGCCGAGGTCAAGCAGCGCACCGCCGGCAAGTTCCGGGGCATAAAGCCTGTTTTTTGGGTCATACGCAATGCGGTTGCAGAAGCGTGAATCAATGTGCTTTAATTCGCCGATTTTTCCTTCTTGTATTGTCCTGATAATTTCAAGAATTGTCGGATTGAACGCCGTCCACATGGCTTCCATAAAAAACAGATTGTTTTTCTGCGCTGCGGCTATCATGTCTTCAAGCTGGGCAATGGAACAGCCTGCAGGCTTTTCGCAAAGAACGTTTTTACCGGCATTAAGCGCCTGTATAACTGAATCATGGTGAAAAGCATGAGGGTTTGCTATATAGACAGCGTCTACGTTCGGGTCGGCAAACAGTTCTTCATAAGAGCCGTATGCTTTCTCAAAATTGTATTGAGCAGCAAAGCTTTTGGCGCGCTCAAGATTGCGGCTTGCAACGGCATAAGTGCGCACTTTTTTGCCGGCAGACAGTTTCTTTTTGGCACCGTTCATTGCGGCTGCCATGCTGTTTGCAATTGTTCCGGGGGCTAAAATTGCCCAGTTGATATAGTCTTTCATATAAAAGCAGTGTAAGGCGTGTTTCTAACAAAAGGAATGGGGAAAATACCCGACAGGATTTGTGGGGCGGTACAACATTATTTATTAATATTTTTTCGATTTGATAAGCTGTGATATAATTTCAATGGAGGTTTATATGACAGATAAAGAAAAAGAAATAGAGGAATTTATAGAAAGTTTACGTGATTGTACTAAGGTATTTAAGAAACCTGTAGAGAATATTTATTCTTCAAAAGAATTCACAGGAGCTGAAAATAATGTAAACAAACTACGGTTCTATTTGAATGAAATGCTTAAGTTAAAACCTAAATATATGATTGTAGGTGAAGCACCTGGATATAACGGTTGCAGATTGACAGGTATTCCATTCACATCAGAAGAAATTATTTTTAAAAATCCTTTTTTCAAAGGCAAGTACAACTTTGATAATCCGCCTCAAGATGAAGATTCTGCAAGTATAGTTTGGGGATTCTTTGAAGGAAAAGAATTGCCTTTAATGTGGAATGCATTTCCATTTCACCCATATAAAGATAAATTAGAAAGTAATCGTCCTATTAACAAAGAAGAATTTGGAAAATGTATTTTATGTAAACTTCTGAGCATTTTTGATGAAATACCTCGTGAAAACATTATTGCTGTTGGAGAAAATGCACTGTATTGCCTTTCGTTATTATTTATAAAAGAAGTTCGGCATCCAGCTCGTGGTGGCAAAGATGAGTTTATAAAGGGTATGAATGAATTTTTGAAATAAGCATATTATAAACTGACTCAAGGGGTGGGGAATGAACAATGTATTTTTGCCGTTTACGTATAAAACGGCACAGATACTACCATGTGCAACAGAATCTGAACTCTCAAAGAAAATCAAAGAATCTGATTTTCTTATAAGTGATGAAAAATGCGCTCATAGAATGGTTGGTGTAAAATACGACCGCAAGACGATGAGCAGTCCAAAAATCACATTTACGGCAATGCGCCATGAAATGATTCTTGCAAAACAGATTGCATTCAATCTTGGAAAAAAGATTTTCTATGATGACAGTTCTTCTGCATCACTTTTTAAATATACTGACGGTGATTGTATAGACAAGAAATATTTTCAACAGATTGCCGGTTTTTACAATCATTTTTTTCATCATCAAGAACTTCTCCGCACAACAACAAATAAAGATTTAAATCAGATTGATATTTCAGAAAAAGGTTTTTATATAAACGGGCATCTTCTGAAAATACCATTTAAAATTCAAGCCTTAACAAAAATACTCGGCAAGCCAGATGAAAAGAACTGGAAGCGTGGTGACTGTACAAAATCTAAAGCTGCACAATGGTACAAATGGGGGCTTGTAGTTCATACGGATTGCGGTCAGAAAGACATTGTGTGTTATGTTTTTATTTTTATGGATAAAGATAAATACCATCCGAATCTATTACCATTTTCAGGAAAACTAACCGTTTACAACAAATCTGTAGATTTGCATGATAAATGCCATGCTTTGATTCACAATAGAAAAGAGAGATTCCCTAAAAAATACCGTTTTACTATTTCAAAAAAACACACAGAAGAAAATACAGAAGTTTATACTGTTTCATTTTCAAAGAGATTAACAATGCTTTACAAAGCTGTTATGAAAAACAATTTTGAAGAAGTCTGTTCTCTTATAGCAAGTGGAGCAGATGTAAATGAAAGATGTGATTTTGATATGAGTACACCGCTATTTCATTCGGCAATTACAAATCAACTGAAAATGGCAGAACTCCTTCTGGCAAATGGGGCTGATGTAAATACTGTCAATATGTTTGGTTCAACACCTCTAATGGAATGCGTAGAATCAGACGGAACAAAAGGAATGATACAACTCTTAATAAACGCTGGTGCAGATACAGCCATAAAAAATAAGTTTGGAAAAACAGTTTTTGATATAGCAAAAGCAAACGGCGTTTCTCTGACAGAATCAAGCGAATCACAAGTTAAAATACAATAAAACTTCAAAAAAAGCTGTCAATTAATCAGAGTTTTCTTAAATCAGTAAGATTTGTCTTAAAAAAAATCATTTTTTTTCATGCATGTCGCATTTTTTGCGACACCCCCTATTTTATAATTGAGAATAGATAAATGCTGGTGTGCCCAGTATGAAAGTTTTATTAGGGGGATAGCATTATGGAAGAACTGATAATTAATAATCTTAATGACAGAGATAAAGTAATTAGAACATTAGCAGATGTTAAATTGACTTGTCATTTAAGGCTTAAGTCTGGTACATGCAAAGGTTATGAGTGTGAAGATTGCTTTAAATATCAGACATACAATAGCTGTTTGGAGCAGATGTCTGACTTTGATAAATTACAGATTGATAATATTTATGAATCTGAATACAGCAAGCTGAATATAAGACAACCTTATATTCCAAAGTCTGAATCAGCTAAACCGAAATCGAAATTAATAGCAAAATTAAAAGACTTTGGTAAATATATGATTCTTTGGATTGTTCTTTTTGCCTTTTTTTATGGAATACTTTCATTTTTTACAAGGGGAGATCCTATTGGGTTTCATCTATGTATGACAGGAGTTGTGATTTATTGGCTAGTTGGTGTTTTATGTTTTATCTTTCTGATACTAGGGTCAGATTGATTATTATATAAGTGCTAAGCCTCGAAGTTTCCATATTAAAGGAGCATATAGAATGAAAAAAAGGCTTTTTATATTTATCCTTTGTTTTGTCTGCATATTCAATGCAGTTTCAGAAGAATCAGTTTTTTTTGATACAATTGAAACTGTTTCAAAGCTGACACGCAAAAATGTGCGTGATATTAATTCTGATAACGAGATAAACTGCATAGATTATACAGTTATGTTCAAATACTACTGGGATAAAAACTGTAAACCTGGTCATTCTATGAATTGCCAGATTATCAGAAACAAAAATCCGCAAAATGGAT
The DNA here is from genome assembly GCA_946406925.1 of uncultured Spirochaetales bacterium. GTDB lineage: Bacteria > Spirochaetota > Spirochaetia > Treponematales > Treponemataceae > UBA1240. Next base: position 17,509 of record CAMJMF010000005.1, read on the forward strand.
TCCATCATCTTTTTGTAAGAGTAAGGGAACATTCAAGAGCTGCATGGATTTATATTGAATCGCAAGCTAAATACCCAAATATGGAAATGACTAAATATTGGGGCATGAGATACGAACCGCAATATGACATATATAATGAAACATATATATGGAAAAATGACTATCTGGAGTAGGGGCGGTTGTTCCGCCCCGCTACTGTGCTATTTTTCGATCTTCCAATTAATAAGCTCGACGCCTTCAGAAAGAATAAAGTACAGGTCGTGTCTGCCTTTCATGTTTTCCGGGAGTGCAAGCTTAGATTCGGTTTTGCCTTTGTTGTTGAGCTTTACTTCACCGATTACAGTTCCGTTGCCGCCAAAATTGTCAAGCTGAACTTTTACAGAGCCTTTTTTGACAGGCGAATAAGTCATTTCAATTTTTGAGGCACCGTCACTTAAGTCTGCGCCTTTGATGCAGATGTATGCGCCTTTTTTTGTTGAAACGGCTGTCTGTCTGCTTGAAATTGCCACGTTTCTTATTGCGGCAAAAGTTGCAGCCGGAACAGTTTCATACGGGTTAAAGCTGCCAGCCTGAGAAACTCCGTTTTTAGTCATTGCCTGTTTTGGAAGGCTCCCGTCTTCATTTATGGCAAAGTCGTTTATAAACAAGTTTCTGTAGCCGCCGTTTTTCAAGCCGAAAGTTTGTTCAAGTGTCTGTGTGTGATAGGCTATGTACCATTTTCCTTTGAACTGAAAAATCCAGTGGTGGTTGTTTCCCCATGAGCCAAAAACTGTGCCAGGATTTTCAAGTGTGTAGCCTTTATATTCGTAAGGACCGAGCGGATTCTTTGAGGTCATGTAGCCGATAACCGCAATGGGCATTTTGTCAGGGTCTTTTGAATCTTTTCTGTCCTGCCAGTTTGTGCAGTAAGTATAATAATAAGTGCCGTTTATTTTATTTATGCCCGAATCTTCGAACAGGAAGGGTGGGTCAATTTCAACCGGGTCGTCTTTCAGTCCTATCATGTCATCTGTTAAAGCTGCACAGCGCGCGTTCTTCGGGTGTTCATATTTGTCAGGGTCGTGTCCGCCGCCAAAAAAGATGTAGCCGTTTCCGTCGTCATCAACCATTACGGCAGGGTCAAAAAGCCAGTTGATTGTTTTGCAGTTCGGCGTTTCGCGCGAAATTAAAGCCCTGCCGATTGGGTCTGTGAACGGGCCTGTTGGAGAATCCGCTGTAAGTACGCCGATTCCGTTTGCGCTGTCTGCAAAATAAAGAAAGAATTTGTCTTTTCCGTTGATTTTTTTATATGCAATAGCCGGTGCCCAGGAGTTGCTTGCCCATTTTGCATCGCCGTTTCCGCCGTTTTTTCCAGCAACAGGAATTTCTCCGCAATCTGTCCAGTTTACTAAATCTTTTGTGCTGAAAACATTAAGGCTTGTAATTTTGTTGTAGCCGTTTGCTTCGCTGCCTTTTGTGTATTCAAGCTGCTGCATGTCGTTTGTGGCATAAATGTACAAAATATCGCCGTATTCTAAAACAGCAGGGTCTGCGCTGCATTTGTGTGTCACAATCGGATTGTTTTCGTAAGGCATTTTGAAGGCGTTTTTAGCCATAAGTTTCTGCATTTCTGTGAGATTTGCAGCTTTAAGTGAATTGAAACCGAACATTAGAAGAATCCCTCCGAAGATTAACTTTATTTTTTTCATTAACAAACGCTTAACATGTTTTATATTATTTTTCAAGGCTTGCTTTATTCGCCTGTTGCAATTAATATCAGTCTGTCATAAAAAATTATTAGGAAACAAAATGCCGAAACTTCTTTTTGCGCCGATGGCTACGCTCTCGCATGAGGGCATGCGCCGTATTATTGAATATTATTCGCCCTGCGCCTGCAATGAATATTATACAGAAATGATTCAGGCTACCACGTTTATCGGCGGCGGCAAATTCGAGCAGTTTTACGTCCGTCCGGGGCCATGCCCTGAGCGTGTCGTCTGGCAGCTTACATGCGGAAAAGCTGAGCCGATGGCAAAAGCTGCGCGCATAATCGGCGCATACGGCGGCATAGGCATTGACATAAACATGGGCTGCTGTGCGCCAGAAATTGTAAGACAGGGCGCAGGCATTGCGTGGATGCTCAAAGAAAGGGCAGAAACTCAAGGAATGCTCGCTCTTGTGCGCAAGGCTGTGCCTGAAAATATGCGTCTCAGCGTAAAGATGCGGCTTGGTGACGAAGACTACAAGCTTGAAGAGCTTTGCACTTTTACAGATATGCTTGTTTCAGAAGGTGTGTCGCAGATTGTGCTTCATCCGCGGACAAGAAAGGCTAAGTTCAAGCGGCCGCCGCACTGGGGTGATGCTGAAAAGCTGTTTGAGTATATCGAAAAAAAATACGGTGATTCGGTCTGCCGCTGTATAAATGGCGACATTGTTGATTTTCAGTCTTTGAGCAGTGTGCAGAAAGCTGTGCCGCTTGCGCAGGGCTTTATGATCGGGCGTGCGGCGGTGCAGAAGCCCTGGCTTTTCGGCGATATTGCGGCGCGGCTTGGTTCGGTTTCAGCTGAACATCCTGCTTTGGCTAGTTCATGCAATGCTGAAAAAATCGACAGTCTTGAGGTTGTCAGTCTGTTTATTGAGAATCTAATGAAGTGCCAGCCTGAAGAATTCTGGCTAACTCGTGCACAGCGCTTCTTTTCGTATTTCTGCAAGAATTTCAGCTTTGCCAATTATTTGTTTACGCAGGTGAACAATGCAAAAGACTTGGGCGGCATGAAGCATGAATTTGAAGCTTATTTTGAGAAAATGCCCGCCGAGCACTTTATCAGGCGCAGTTTGTAGCGCGGCGCTTGTGTGCAGTGTCATGCCGGCACTTGCACCAGCCGTGCAATTAAAGCTAAAATGTTCACATGGATTTATTCGACCAGCAGAAAAGCAGTTCACATCAACCTTTAGCCGCAAGAATGAGACCGCGCAATTTAGACGAATTCATCGGTCAGGATCATATTGTCGGCAAAGGCAGGCTGCTTAGACGCGCAATTATGGCTGATCAGCTTACTTCGGTAATTTTTTATGGTCCGCCAGGAACAGGCAAAACTACACTTGCGCGCGTCATTGCAAATCATACAAAGAGCAATTTTCTCACGCTGAATGCGGTGCTTGCCGGTGTTCAGAATATACGCGATTCAATAAAAGCCGCTGACGAGCAGTACAGGCTTTACGGGCGGCGCACAATTCTTTTTGTTGATGAAGTTCACCGCTGGAACAAAAGCCAGCAGGACGCGCTTCTGCCGTGGGTTGAGAACGGCACAATAATTCTTGTTGGTGCTACAACAGAGAATCCGTTTTTTGAAGTTAATAAGGCGCTCGTCAGCAGAAGCCGCGTTTTTCAGCTCAAGCCGCTGACGAATGACGACCTTCTTAAAGCTGCTGATGCTGCGCTTAAAGACAAGGAACGCGGCTACGGCAGATGGAATGTTCAGTTTGAAGAAGGCGCGCTCGAGCATCTGGTTGAAACTGCGAACGGTGACGCAAGAAGCCTTTTGAATGCGCTTGAGCTTGCTGTTGAAACTACACCAGATGAATGGAAGCCTGAGGCTGTTCCTTGTGTTCCGCCTGAAAATTCGACGATTTACATAAGCAAAGAGACTGCCGAAGAGAGCATTCAGCGCAAGGTTGTGCTTTACGACCGAGACGGCGATTACCACTACGACATAATCAGTGCTTTTATCAAGAGCCTCCGCGGGCGTGACCCTGATGCCGCGCTTTACTGGATGGCGCGCATGATGAGCGCAGGCGAAGATCCACACTTTATTTTCAGACGTATGCTTATTTCAGCCTGTGAAGACACAGGTCTTGCCGATCCTCATGCGATTGGCGTGGTTGAGTCCTGCGCTGCTGCTTTTGACCGCATCGGCTTGCCTGAAGGTCAGTACATGCTCACACAGGCGGCGTTGTATCTTGCCACCGCGCCAAAGTCTAACAGCGCAATGGCTTATTTTGACGCGCACAAAGCTGTTATGGCTGAAGACGCAGAAGTGCCGAATCATTTGCGCGATTCAAGCCGAGACGGCGAAGGTTTCGGGCACGGCGCGGGCTATCTTTATCCGCATGCTTACCGCGACCATTGGGTTGCACAGCAATATCTGCCTGACAGCCTTGACGGGCGCGTGTTCTATAATCCGAGTGACCAGGGCTATGAAAAGACAATAAGAGCCGAGGTGCTTTCTCGCCGTGAGTTGCAGATTGCCGCTTTAATCGAAGTCGCGCAGTCTGAAAATGATGATATGGTCAATCCGATTGATGACTGGTGGCACGCAGAACGGCGCAAGCATGGCACAGAAAAGACTGGCGAAAATCTTTCGTTTACGCCTGAAAACAAAAAGCTTGCACAATGGCAGAAGCGCACAGACGAGGGCAGGGCAGAGAGCCTGCTTGAGCTGCGCAACAGTCTGCTTGATTCTGTCAAGATTTTGCGCCACAGCCGCTGTCTTGTGCTTGGCGCTGATGACGGCCTGTTTGTCTGGGAAACTTTACGCCGCTGCCCTGAAGGTTTTACCGGCGGTTTGTGCAGAACAAGCCGCGGCATGGAGATTCTGGCGCAGTATGCTTCTACACTGGCTGAAATAGACAGGCCTGTTATCGGCACACAATTCTCAAGCTTTGGTGACGTGACCTTCGATTTTGTGTTTGCAAAAGACCCGTTCTCTTCTAAAGATTCTATGATGCAGTTTCTTGAAACATGGAAAAGCCGTATTATTGACAGAAAACCTCTGCAGGAAGATTCAGCTTCGACAGACAGACTTCCGTCTTTTGCTGAAAACTGCATTTTAAGCTTTGCCCAGAAGATTCCGCAGAAATCAGGACAGCTTGCAAAGGCACTGTTGAAGCACTTTGAGAAAACGCAGAAGCATGCAGACCAAGAGCTTGAAGCTGTGCTCCATGCTTTTAATTCAGCTGAAGAAGCCTTTTTCACAAGAAAAGAGCATCCGCTTTTCGGCTGGAATGAGGCGACTGTTGCTGAAACGGCAGAAAGCTTGGGCTTTGCAGAAAGCGGCTTCAGCAAGAACATCGTTTCAAGAAGGCTTATTACGCAGGCTGACGTTTCATTGTGGTTTTCTGACAATTCTGAATACGGACGCTTTTTGAAAGAGAATCTTGAAACTTCAGTTTATAAGCGTGTTCATGAGCTTGCAGAAACAATTGCAATAAAACGTATATCGCTCGAATGGAATCAGTTTGTTTACTTTTGTTCGCTTTCAAAAAAGAGCTGACAGCTGCCACAACTTTTAGTGCCGCAGCAGCTGCCAGAAATTCGTGAAAATCTTTCAAGGAGTTTCCTGTTTTATGGAAAGCTCATGCCTTTAAGGCTTGCAGCGCGAACAGGGTTTGTAGCCCTTTTCGACTGCTTCTTTCTCGTCTATAGGAATAACGTCTTTTGTTCTGCTTAACGAAGCGCAGCTCTGTGTGTGGTATTTTGTGCCAGACGCAGTTACATAGACTGTCTTTGTTGCAGCTTGTGCGCAGAGCACCGCCGAGAGAATTAAAACAAGCAAAAATATAATTGCCAGCTTTTTAGGTTTGAAATTCATATGAACTCCTTATAAAAACATTGTAGTCAATTGAAAAGCAAATTCAGTACAACGCACCGAACGCAGAAGTTTCTGCTGTATTTTCAATTGCTTTCATATGAATATCTAAAAAAAGTTTAAAATTTTGTGTGTTTTTGAGAAAAAAAGCAAAAAATTTTTCATGGCTTGAAAATGTAGGGCTGTTAGAGTTATTATCCTTAGTAAAATAAAAGCAGAGGTATTTTATGAATTTTATCTTTTTAGGACCACCTGGAGCAGGAAAAGGAACTTTGGCAAAGCAGGCTGCACAAGTTTATGGCATTCCTCATATTTCAACAGGCGATATTTTCCGCGAAAATATCAAAAATCAGACTGAACTTGGAAAAAAAGTTGACGCAATCATCAAGTCAGGCGGCTTAGTCAGCGACGACATTACTTGTGAACTTGTAAAAGACCGTCTTTCAAAGCCGGACACAAAGAACGGCTATATCCTTGACGGCTTCCCAAGAACAATTCCGCAGGCAGAAGCTCTTGAAAGCTTTGCAAAAATTGACGCAGCTGTAAACTTTGACATTGCTGATGAAGCTGTTGTTGAGCGTCTCGGCGGCCGCGTTTGCTGCAAAGAATGTGGTCAGATGTTCCATGTAAAGTTTAACCCGCCAAAACAGGCTGGTAAATGCGATAAATGTGGCGGTGAGCTGTACACACGCGATGACGACAAGACTGAATCAATTCAGAACCGTCTTGTTGTTTACAGAAAGTCTACTGCTCCGCTTATTGATTTCTACAAAAACAAGGGCAACCTCGTTGATATAGACGCACGTCCTGCCCCGGAAGCAATTCTTGCTGAATTTGAAAAGAAATTCCCGAAGAAATAATTGAGCAGCTAAAAAAAGCCTTGCTATGAGTTTTCTAGATTCATAACAAGGCTTTTTTTGTTTTAAATGATGTCTGGTTCTTCTATCAGTGAATTAATCCAAATTCCATACATCACCAGTGGTTTCACCTTTGTAATATGACCAAAGACCATATCGACTTTGGTCTGCAGATGTGACACCAGCATAAATTGAACCATTAGAGAATGTCCAGAAAGATCCCTCAATAATACCCATACCGGCAAGCTGTTCTGCATTTTTATGTGGATTAGATTTCACAACTTTTGTACCGTTTAATGAAACTCTATGATACCCTGAACTTGATGTTGCTACAAGTAGGTATCCTTCCATTTGACCTGAGTCATTTTTTTCTTCATAGTAAGCAAGACCTGTAAGTTTTCCGTTTTTTTGTTCTGACAAACTTCCAGACAAATCAATCTCAGTAGAACCTAGAATTTTAAATTTAGCGTTGTTTTCTGCTGTAATTGCTGACGAACCGTTACCGTCCAAAGGAATATACCATGATCTTGTATTTGTATAATCAGATGTGGAAAGAAATGATTTATAATATTGTGTAGAACCATTAACTTTTACAGCACTTGCAATATTTGACTGTCCTGTTGACGTCGGTGCGCCTGAACCGTTCAGCTTGTATGTAGCACCACCGTATACCGTCGCAAATGCTTCTCGTCCACCGATGGCTTTGTTGTCAAAAATTGTTCTTACATTGCTGAGACTGATAGTGCCTGTAGAACCATAAAGAACAGAAACTTTTATATCTGAATAATTGTAGGACTCTTGATTTGATGCTGTGACTTCTGTTGATGGTTTAAATGTCAGAACATAAAGATTGCTGTCATCAGAAGCTAAAAGACCTATTGCTCCGTCATATTGTGTAGTTAAGGTTATCCATGCCTCTCTTTTGGCACTTAGAGATTTTTTGAAAATCTTGTTTCCATTTGTACAGTATAGACTTCCATTGTAATATACCAGCGATCTTATTGCCCATGGAGCTGTCTTTTTTCCAAGTTTAACTTCACTTTCAATTGCTGAAAATATACCGCCGCCGCCACCACCACCGCCGCAACTAGAAAACAAAATAGCAGCCAATGTCAAAATAGAAAACAATACACGGTAATTTTTCTTTTTCATAATTCTTTTCCTTTTAAAAATGATATCTTATGCTTAATCCTGCTTCGACTGTTGTACCAAAGCGGTTATTCTCTGGATGTCCTATATAGAATTGCGGCATTAGGTATGTACCGAGTGTAACGCCTATAGACCAGTCTGAATTAGTTCTATAGAAAAAACCTATTTCAGGTTTTGCAATCGGGCCGAAATAAAATCTTGTTAAGTAAGACTGTAATGTAACACCTGCAGAAATAGAAATAGGAATCTCGTATCGTCCGGCTGTGAGATTTATTGAGCCTTTTGCCATCATTGGAACATTATAAAAGACGTTGCTACCTCTTGTCCTGTGGTAATTGAAGTTGATATTACCGCCAATAGAAAAGAGTGAATCAATGAAAAAGTTATAACCCAATTGGATGTTACCGCCCCAGTTCAAATTATATGGTAAAAGTGCATAGTTTCCGGCAAGACCGACATTTATAGTCTGGTCACCATAGGAATTTAATTCAAATTCGCTTACATTGAAGCCTTTGTTTTCTTCTTTTACAATTTCACCCCAGTCTTCATCTGCATCACCCCAGTCGTCTTCTGTTTCTGGTAGATCAAAAGTATTGGTTATTGGCTTATTGTTTTCAAAACCAAAAGCACCGCCGGAGTTATTCCAGTCATCTTCACTAATATTGAAAGTTTGAGAATACATCAGAATAGAAGCAAAAAAAGCTATAAAGCAAAAACTTAAAAAACGTTTCATAAATCCTCTTGTCGCGAATAATTCCAGACAAACATAAGTGTGTTTTCAGGTTCCGCAAATTTATAAAAATGTATGGATAAAAATGCAGAAAACCAGTACACTAAATTATACCAAATATGGTAGCTGTTATTAATATAGCGTATTTCACATTTTGTTGTCTATGGAATCACTTGTAAAACTATCTATTTTAACAGTTATTCTATTTGTACGGTTACAGTTTGAGCAAAGTTTGAAAAAATAAATAAAATTATAGTTAAAATCAGGAGTTTTTATGAGCGCAGTAATTATTGATGGTTTTCAAATTGCAGCAGATGTAAGGCATCAGGTAGCAGAAAAAACAGCAGAACTTGTTAAAACAGGAGTTCATCCGTGTCTGGCTGTTATTCTTGTCGGCGAGAACCCTGCAAGTGTTTCTTACGTAACAGGAAAAGAAAAGGCACTGGCTGAAGTCGGCATGAAAGACCGCTCGATAAGGCTTCCTGAATCTACTTCAGAAGAGGAACTCTTAAAAATAATTGATGAACTCAATGCTGACGAATCTGTTCACGGTATTCTTGTTCAGTTGCCTTTGCCTAAACACATTAATGAAGATAAAGTTATTATGGCAATAAAGCCTGAAAAAGACGTTGACGGTTTTCACCCTGTAAACGTAGGAAACCTTGTAATTGGCCGTAAAGCTTTTCTGCCGTGCACACCGCATGGAATCATTGTTTTGCTTGAAACAATGGGCATAAAAACTGACGGCGCACATGCTGTTGTTGTCGGCCGCTCAAATATTGTCGGTAAGCCTGTTTCGCTGCTTCTTACCCGCCGCGAAACAAATGCAACCGTAACAATCTGTCACACAGGTACAAAAGACCTTGCATCTATTACAAGACAGGCTGACATTCTTGTCGCGGCAGTCGGCAGACCAAAAACCATAACAGCCGACATGATAAAGCCGGGTGCAGCCGTCATCGATGTCGGTGTAAACCGTATTCCGGACGCAACAAAGAAGAGCGGCTTCCGCCTTGTTGGCGACGTTGATTTCGAAAATGCAAAAGAAGTCGCTTCATATATTACGCCTGTTCCAAAAGGTGTCGGCCCGATGACAATTGCAATGCTTATGCAGAACGTTCTTGAAGCAGCGCAGATAGCGGCAGAAGCAAAATGATTGACATTCAGAAGCAGAAAGACAACAGAGAAATTCCTTTAATGAAAGTCGGTGTCAAGAATCTGCAGTATCCTGTTCACGTTCTTGACCGCAAAAATCACACACAGACAACTTCAGCTGTAGTTGACCTGTATGTGAACTTGCCTAAGCACTTTAAGGGAACTCATATGAGCCGCTTTGTCACAGTTTTTCACAAATATCATGAAAATCTGTCGATGCGGCATTTTCTGCTTATGCTTGAAGAAATCCGCACTACATTAGACGCAGCGGAAGCTTTCGGTACGCTGAAGTTTCCGTTTTACCTTGAGAAAAAAGCGCCTGTAACAGGACAGTGCGGAATGATGGCGTATGAATGCATTTATGAAGGAGCTGTTAGAGAAGCCGGCGGAGACAGCGCAAAAAAATCTGATTTTTTTGTAAGTATCAGTGTTCCTGTAACAACGCTCTGCCCATGTTCAAAAGCTATAAGCCAAAACGGCGCGCATAATCAGCGCGGCATTGTAACGGTAAAAGTGCAGAACACTTCGTTCTTTTGGATTGAAGACATAATTGAGCTTGTTGAATCATGCGCTTCTTGTGCTTTGTATTCGGTCTTAAAGCGCGAGGACGAGAAATTTGTAACCGAGCATGCCTATGAAAATCCGCGTTTTGTAGAAGACCTTGTCCGCGAAGTTTATATCGGTTTGCGTGATTTTGCTTCCGGCGATAAGCCGCACGCGGAAAAACCGTTCAGCTGGTTCAGTGTTGAAGCTGAAAATTTTGAGAGCATTCATAATCACAATGCCTATGCTTACACAGAGTATAATGAGGAATCTTGATGACATATTTTTTTGAAACCTACGGCTGCCAGATGAACAAAGCCGAATCAGCTTCGCTTGAACAACTGCTTTTAGCGCGCGGCTGGACTGCTTCTGAATATGCAGAAACTGCCGACCTTGTGATTATCAATACTTGTTCAGTCAGAATAACTGCAGAAACCCGAATACATGGGCGGCTCGGCTGGTATTCTGCCTTGAAGAAAGAGCGCATGGGCGAACAGCCTGCCTCAAATCACCGAGAGGCAAGACCGTGCAAAGTTCCTGTAAAAAAGCTTACACTGGTTGTTACAGGCTGTATGGCTGAAAGGCTGAAAGATTCTCTTAAAATAGATTTTCCTGTTGTAGATTATGTTGTCGGCACGTTTAAAAAGCAGCATTTTCAGGACATTATCGACGCAGTTGAGCAAAACCGCGATCTGGTAAATCTTGAAGAAGATTCAGTCTATTCGTTTGCTCCGCTGTCATATGAGCCGGGCGCATTTCAGGCTTTTGTGCCTATAATGCACGGCTGCAACAATTTCTGTTCTTACTGCATTGTTCCATATGTACGCGGAAGAGAAATCTCGCGTTCTGCTGATGAAATCTTAAATGAAATTGATATGCTCAGTGCCAAAAACGTAAAAGAAGTTACACTGCTCGGGCAGAACGTAAATTCTTATAGATTTGAAGAAACTTTGTCTGACGGCTCTGTTCATCTTGTTGATTTTCCGGAACTGCTGGAACGCATAGCAGTGCATATCCGCGAGACAAAATCTTCTATAGGCTGGGTGCGCTTTATGTCCAGCCACCCGAAAGACGTTTCTGACAGACTCATCGACATAATTGCAAAAGAGCGTGTTTTGTGCCGCCACATTCATCTGCCTGTGCAGAACGGTTCAACTGCTGTGCTGAAAGCAATGAACCGCAAATATACGCGTGAGCATTATCTTGAGCTTGTTGAAAAAATCAGAAAACGCATTCCTGATGTTTCGCTTTCTACAGACATTCTCGTGGGCTTTCCTGGTGAAACCGAAGAAGACTTTGAGCAGACTGTTTCGCTTATGAAGCAGGTGCGCTATGAAGCTGCCTATATGTATTATTACAATCCGCGTGAAGGAACTGTTGCTTTCAGTATGAAAGATCAGATTCCTATGGAAGAGAAAAAACGCCGTGTGGCAAAGATAATTGAGCTGCAGCTTGGCATTACAAAAGAACAGCTTGAGCAGAGAAAAGGTGAGAAGGTGCTTGTTCTTGTTGAAGCTGAAAGCCGCGATGACAGTTCTGAACTTTTGGGAAGAACAGAACGCGATGAGCGTGTTGTGTTTAAAGGCGATAAATCTTTAATCGGCAGTTTTGTACATGTTTCACTTGATGAATTGAACGGCAATACTTTTAAAGGTAAAATAATGTGAACCTCTAAAAACTTCAGTTTTTGGAGGTAACTTTGAAAATGCGATGTTGTAAATCGCGCCATTTTAGCGATTTACAACTCGGCGGCAATCTCTAAAAAGTCACGATAGTGAGTTTTTAGAGATGCCCTGATCTATTAAGAGGTGCTATTATGAAGCTGTTTCAGAAAAAAACAGAGAATGAAGCTGAAAAAAACGCAGAGAATTCAATAAATAATGATTTGCCTGCTGATGACGTGTTGATTCGGTCTGAAGAAAAAAAAGTCGGAAAAACAAAAGCTCAGCCGCAAAAAGGAGCAATAAAAATGCCGTGGCGCTTAATTAAACTTGTTTTGATTTTGTTATTTGCAATTGTTTTTGCAGCATTCAATATTGATAACCGCTGCGGTGTTTCTTTAGTTTTTGTAAGTTTTCAGAATGTGCCTGTTTTTGTAACGATGTTTGTTTCTTTTTGTGTCGGCATCATTTTTGTGCTGCCTTTTACAATCGGCAGAGATTCTGCTGTAAAAAAAGCGCAGGAAGCTGCCGCAGAAGTTGAGGCATTAAAAGCACAAAAAGCTATGTGGCTTAGACAGAAAAAAATGCCGAAAAATAAGCATGAAAAGAAATTTTTCTTCAGGAGTAAAGCAAAGAAAACAGATGTTGTTTCTGAAACAGCAGAATCCGAGGAAAAAAAATCTCAGACTGATAATAATGGCGAAGATTAGAAATATGGAAAAACAGGTTTTATGCAAAAAGCAGCAGACAAAAGTTTCGGTTTGTATGCTGATTTTCTTGTTTGTTTCGCAGCTTACATTTGCTGCCAATTCTCAGATTATTACAAATGCAGTTAAGACTGGAACTGTTGAGAGTGCAATAAGCTATATAAAAAATTCGCTGCCTTCTATCCAGAATCTTGATGAACAGAAAGCTGTCATGCTTTTTTTGGGTCAGCTTCAGCAGCAGGCTGCGCTTTATAAAGATGCCTATGAATCTTATTCTGTTGTAATTGCGCTTGATAAGTCTGTACCGAATATTGACGTGAGGCTTGATGCAGCTGTGTGTATTCTGGCTGTAGGTGAAACTGCAACTGCAGAAAGTGTTCTTGATTCCATTCTGACAATTGAAAGCGAAGATGCTCTTGGAGCTAAAGCAAAACTGCTTGCTGTATGGTGCGGTGTTTTGAAAGCTTCAACAGATGAAGATCTTGAAACTCCGATAGGGCATCTTAAAAACTTTCTTGAAGATCCGGTTATGGAGTGTGAAAAGCCTGCCGTATTGTTTTCTTTGTGGTGGCTCACCGGCGACCCGGCTTATGCACAAAAACTTGAGACCGATTTTGCTTTAACACCAGAAGCTGCCTGTGCAAACGGAAGGGCAGAAGTTCTTCCTGCACCGTATTTTTACTTTATCCGGCGTATGAATTCCGGTTTTGACGCAAAAAAGGCCGCGGAAAGATTTGCCAATAAGACGGCTGTTGCAGCTGCCAAAAAAGCAGAAAATCAAAAAGTGGTGTGGCAGCAGGTCGGTTTGTTCAAAGACGAGAATAATGCAGAGAATTGCATTAAAAAACTGATTGCAGCCGGTTTTACCCCTGAAGTTTTGAAACAGACAAAACCAAGCGGCAATAATTACACAGCTGTTGTTGTAAAAGAAACTGACGGCTCTGTTGCCCAGGCTTTGCGCAACGCCGGTTTTGAGTGCTACCCTGTATTTGAAGACTAAATGGGCTTGCAATTGGGATTATTCTTTAAAAAAATTGTGCGGCAAGCCCTGCCAGTTTGTGCTGTGCACAAACTGGTAATTGGTGCACAGTCTACAACTCAAAGAAAGCTTGTGCGGCAAGTCCTGCCAGTTTGTGCTGCGCATAAACTGGTAACTGGTGCACAATCTGCACTCAAAGGAAGCTGATGCGGCAAAGTATGCCCGGCTGCCACACTGTGCTTGTGCTGACTTAGTTGTCTGCCGGAATTATCCGCTCCATTTTGATGACAGCTGCTGTTGTGTTTGTGTAGCCGTCAGTAGTTATTGAAACAGGTGATAAAGTCAGCGTTTCTCGTATTTCTGTTCCGTTCTTTGTTGTTGCAAATCCCGGCAGATAGTATCCGCTTAAAAATTTTTCTTCACTGAATGATTTGAATTGAAGCAGGGTTGTTCCCTTTATTCTCAGCGATGTTACTGCGCCGTTTGCTGTCCATGATTCATTTGTTGCAGTATACTGCCCGTTTTTTATGGTAACAGACGTGTTTGTGTTTGCTGTCCAGATGTGGCTGCTGGATTCAATTCTCTTTAGTATTTCTGAATCAAAATCATTCTGCTGGCTGTTAAGCGACTGAAGGCTGATTTTCTTATAAGTGCCGTCCCAAAGTGTTTCCTGGGTTATTGCCATTTTAACTTCGTCATTTACTTTTACTTTGATTTCGTCTATGTCGTTCAAAGATACGTCAAAGCGGCGTACAAGACTTGTCACTGAAGTGTTTACCATTGAAAGATTTGCACCGCTGCGTCTTAGCGATGTCGTGTTCCAGTGGTAAATTTCCTGTGTTTTATCCGCAGAAAAGATGATTTCTCTTTTTTCTGCATTAAAAAAGACGTAGCGCAGGTTTGAATCGTCTGCTGAAGATTTATACCAAAGTCCGTCCAAAAATCTTTCAAAAGTCTGCGGTGTTCCGTCCTGAATTTTTAAAAGCTCGGCGGCAGCAATTTTTTTGCCTGCTACACGGTTCTCAGAGACTTTCATATATTTTTTTGCTATTCTGTCCCAGTCGTACATTGTCTGAATCTGGTCAAGCGAATCTTTGCCTTTTGAGGTGTCGGAACTATAAACCCAGATTGGAAAACTTTCGCCCTGCGTCTGCGAGAATGAATAAGGGTCGCTTCGCTGCAGTTGCTGAATAAATATGGTTGCGTCTGCTTCAAATTCAGCTATCGGTGTGTATTTGAATTTTTTGCTTTCCAAATCCGGCAAAAAAACCTTCAGGACTGTTTCTTCTTTTTCATTTAAGCCTGTGTATGTAAGGGCGTTTATGTGGTCGCCGGTCATGTCCAAAACAGAAAAAGAAAATGTATTGGTCTGTGTAATTTCAGTTTCAATTTCGCTTGTGCGCTCATATATCTTCTTTTTAGGATTGTATATACCTGTAACCAGATAAATTGACGGCGAATTGTTCTTTCTTATGCTGATAATCTGGTCATCGAATGCATCATTGTTCATATCTATAGAAAGAGCATTCAAAAGGGTTTCACCCGGCTGAAGTTCAATCAGCGATGTCTGCAGCTCTGCTTCTGTTTCATCAACAATAATTTCTTCTGTTTCAGAAACTGTCTGCTGTACGTTGGGCTTTACAATTTTTGCCCGTATTGTTTTATATTCAGGTTCTTTCGGTCTTTTATAAGTGTAGACGGAAAAAACAACAATGGCTAAAGCTGTTATTACAAAAAAAATGGTTGTAAATCGTTTCATCAGCAAGATGATAACAGTTTTTCGCTTAATTCTTCAAGCCATTTTTCCGTCGGGCTGTTGACATTCAAGCTTGTCTTTTCATAAAATAGCCTATTATGACAGCTAATGAATTGCGTTCAAAATACATCGCTTTTTTTAAAAGTAAAGGACACGCTGAAATTTCCGGTAAATCTCTGATTCCGGAAAATGATCCTTCAGTTTTGTTTACAACTGCAGGTATGCATCCTTTAGTTCCTTATCTGCTTGGTGAAAAACACCCTGCCGGAACCCGTCTTACAGATTATCAGAAATGTGTTCGTACTGGTGATATTGACGAGGTTGGTGATCCTTCTCACTTAACTTGTTTTGAAATGCTTGGTAACTGGTCTTTAGGCGATTACTTCAAGAAAGAGTCAATAGCTTTTTCTTATGAATTCCTTACATCGAAAGACTGGCTTGCACTTGATCCGCGCAAAATATCAGTAACTGTATTTGCCGGTGATGATAATGCTCCTCGTGATGAAGACGCTGCTTCTTATTGGAAAGCAAACGGCATGCCTGAAGATAAAATTGCTTATCTCCCAGCAAGCGACAACTGGTGGGCAGCAGGCCCGACTGGTCCGTGCGGCCCTGATACAGAGATTTTCTATTGGGTTGGCGAAGGCCTTCCTCCTGTAGGCTCAAACAAGGGTACAGACCCTGAAAACTGGATGGAAATCTGGAACAACGTATTTATGCAGTTTAACCGCATTGATGAAAACACACTTGTTCCGCTTCCTAAGCAGAATGTAGATACCGGAATGGGTCTTGAGCGTACAAACTGTATTCTTCAGGGCAAAAACTCTGTTTATCTTACTGAAGTTTTTGAGCCTATTATTAATACAATCGAAAAGCTTTCAAACTATACCTATGGTTCAGATGCAGAAAAAGACAAAAGTGTCCGCATCATCGCTGATCACTCACGTTCTGCTGTATTCATTCTTGGTGACCAGAAAGGTGTAGTACCAAGCAATGTCGGTGCAGGCTATGTTTTGCGCCGCCTTATCAGACGTGCTGTCCGTCATGGTATGAAGCTTGGCATTGACCGCGCTTTCCTGGCAGAAATTGCTGAAGCTGTTGTTGAAAATTTCAAATGCGCTTATCCTGAACTTGAAGAAAACAAAGAAAAGGTTTTCAAAGAGCTTACGGCAGAAGAAAATAAATTCCGTGATACTTTGAAGAAAGGTGAAGCTGAATTCCAGAAACTTCTTCCTAATCTGATGAAAAATCCGAAGAAAGAGATTTCTGGAAAAGTTGCATTCCGTCTTTATGACACTTTTGGTTTTCCTTTGGAACTTACACAGGAACTTGGAGCAGAGAACGGCTTCACAGTTGATGTAGAAGGCTTCAAAGAAGCAGAAAGAAAGCATCAGGAACTTTCAAGAACTCAGAGTGCAGGAACCTTTAAAGGCGGTCTTGCTGAACGTTCTGAGATAACAACAAAATATCATACTGCTACACATCTTCTGCAGGCAGCCTTGCGTCAGGTGCTCGGTCCACATGTTGCACAGAAAGGTTCTAATATTACAGAAGAGCGTATGCGCTTCGATTTCTCTCATCCTGCTCCAATGACCAAAGAAGAGATTCAGCAGGTAGAAAAAATCGTAAATGAGCAGATAAAACGTAACCTTCCGGTCAAAATGGAGATTATGAGTTTAGATGATGCTAAAAAGAGCGG
>CAMJMF010000006.1 GCA_946406925.1 uncultured Spirochaetales bacterium
AATAGTAATAGAATATGATATGAATTTTGATTTGTCAAACAAAAACCATCACATTCCGCTCGCATACAGTTCTGTATACTTGTCGACGAAAAAATAAACAACAATACGACGGTTATGATTTTTATCAAGAAATTATGCCTGTTTTGGAAATCTGAATTGCAAAAGCAACGAGAAATTTAATCTGAAAACCGACAGAAAAGCTTGGAAGATTATACAAGAAATAATCAAAATTTTTATCAAGGGCTGCTAAATGCTCTTCAAGATACCATAGATGCGGCAAATCCATTGGTACTAAAAAGTCATCCTTTATATCTAAAAATACTCTACACCTAAACAAACTCCATCTTCACAATGAAAAAAAAATCCACTTACCCCATTTTGATCACAGCACATTTTTTCATTTTTATCCAAAAAAGTATATTTTATAGCATTACCAAATTCGTCATTTTCAATTTCGATTGCAGCATATCCCCATTTTGTACACACAAGTTCATCGTTAAAATCTAAATATTCCAATCGAAAAGCATCTCCATTCTCATCCCTCAAGTTACGAACAGAAACGTACCCATTATTATTCAAAATTGGATTACCACTCTCATCTATACTTGTGAGTTTTATATTATAAAAGTCACTTGAATAAGTTTGCTTCATTCCATATGCACCCGTATTATCCATCGATGGTAAATTCCTATAATCATAAAAATATGTTTCTTTTTCAAAACCGCGTTCATCACGAATAAATTTTACATAACTAGCACCCTCCATTGATTGAGGTGTTACAAACCCGTTTTCGATATATGCTGCCAAATTTTCATTGATGTAATGAAAATCCAAATATACATTATTATCGCTATCAAGTGCTAATTCTTCAAGGAGCTTTCCATTTTGGTCATAATTAAGTTTTATAGTTGTTGCCCATACATTATTATCTTTATCATTATTGGAAACTATTGCAGTAACTCTATTTACACAAGAGGGATTTCCTGCCCCATCAATTATATCAACTTGGATTGGTTTACCCAAAAGTCCCTTTGAGGTTATCTTTATTGAAGACATCCTTTTTCTAGCTATCTTCTTGTCAATTTCATTAAAACCTGTAAATGTACCATTTAATCTGACATAATTTTTAAAATAACGAACACAAGTTATTTGAAAAAAAAACATATATATACAGAAAAAAGCAATTATAAAAAGTATACAAGCTGTAAAAAATGTATATTTTCTTATACTTCTTACTCGTTCTCTATGTTTCAAATCATCATATCTAATCCCCAATAAACTTGCTAACAAGCGGATGAATGCATTATTTTTTCCTTCCTGTTCCGCATTTACTGCATTAAGATTCAAACTTGTTAAAAGAGGAGTGTAACAATTATCTGGCGATTTATAATCAATTCTTCCTTTAATTACAAATGGAAAAATATCATCCGTACTACGACCTAGCTTCAAAAAACTTCCTATTTCGTATTCAACATAATCTGATTTTGCTGAAGACGGCGAACAGAGTACAATCAGTTTCTTTGAATCCTGTAGTTCACGAGAAAGCGCATGTTCTACAGTTCCTCCTACTCCAATATCAGTTTGATCTCGAAAAATTTTCAGCTTTTTTGGTAATTCACTGTGTTGTTTTTGTAAGACAGTAGGAAGACGGTATGCTTCTAATTTTTTTTGTAACCATTTTGCATATTCTTCATCTTCATGGCTGTAGCTGATGAAAGCGTAATACTTGAAATTGACGTTCGATTCCATACTCAAAACCTGCTCCTAAATCTTTACCAACACATATTCCACATATGAAATATTGATTTTGGGTTCAAGTTCTTTTTCAAGTCCCAAAGTTTTTGAAAGATTAGTTATATAGTCATAATCAGACTCTCTAAAATCTTTTCCAAAAATCTTATTAACTACATCAAGATCTTCATTTGAGCAAATACATGCATGTTGCTTTAAAACATAATCTTTTCGTTTATTATTATTGCCTTTAAAAATCTCCAATCTATCAAAAGGAATCCCTGTCCAACCTTCACTTCTGTAATAGGCATTCCATCTTTCATGTTCTATGCGAGCAAGATTTGCTTTTTGCTTATTTGAAGTTGTGTATTCTGACGGTTCAATATTTTCTTCTGTAATTACCTTTAATTGTCTTAAGTACTCTGCAGATTTTGCTATCTGCTCTGGCGTTGCTTCCGATTTCTTTATGATTCCATAACCAAGCAAAAACAATTTATAGACAAGATGAATAGCATTAGCCCTGTTTGAATCTCTGTCTATTTCTTTTGCAGTATAATATTCATACAGCTTTTCTAAATGAGACTTTTCCCCGTAGTAAATACAGTTTGAATTAATTGCCAGTTTTTCAACATCCGAATTGACAACTAAAGAATAAGAATAAAATTCTTTGTCAGAACCATAAGTTTCAATGTGATATTCTTCAAAAACTTCTTTCATTGCAGAAAGATAAGCATCACCCTCAAAAAAGATATTTATCATAGGTTCATTTTCATAATTCTTTGAAGATTGCAGATAAAATCTTCTTACATCCATTGCAATTTTCAAGTTGTCATCATCAAAACCTGTCGAAACGGTTATATAATTTGTGTCAGCACATTCTTTTTCCAGAAGCTTATAAAAATTATCCGTCGTAACATCGCAGTCATAAAAACTTATATCATAATAATCAGATATCAACTCCGGACAATTCTTTTTAAACTGTGATTCAAGCAAAGTTGCATTTTTATCTATTACCTTTATTTTTGTAGAATATTCCGAACCAAGCTGTGTACACCATATACATGCCTTAATAATTTCTGCACCACATTTTCCTGCTCCAATTACAGTTATAAAAAAATCCTTCCGTCCGTTTTTCAAACATTTATACAAAGGTCTATTTAAAAGTACATTACAGAACGCAGCCCTGAATCTGTTTAATATTATGATATTAACGGGTCGAGCGTTTCCTTTTTTCTTGTCATAGTTATCTATGAATGAATAAACAGTTTCATTTACAGAGAATATAAAAATAACATTATTTTGCAGGATTTTACTTTGCTTTTCATCCCACTTCTTTTTTATTTGCGCATTTTGGTCTCCTTCAGGTTTTTCACCCAATAATGTTTTATAAATATCAACCAATGAAGAAGCTGTGCTTACATTTTTTGCTTCATCTTTGCTCATCTCAAAAAAATAGCGTTTATGTTTTGAGTTCTCAGCAAAGCTCAGTTCGCTGCGAGAAAGTAAAATGAATCTGTTATATTTTGCATCCTGCAAGAGTGATGTCTCTTGTTTTTTATCCTTATTACAAAATACAATAAGACTATGTTTTTGATGTCTACGAATATCTTTCGCAAGAAGCAGGGATTTGTCATTTAAATCAGAAAAATAAAAAATATCACAAAAATGTTTTGTTGAGTAAAACCATATAAATGAAAAAAGACCTTCAAAGAATGATGCTATCAAACCACCAAAAGCTATTGGCGTAAGAATCGTTAAAAGTATAAAATATATACCTCCACAAGGATTCCACAAATGAAAAGCTGCCGGAATGAGTGCCTGATATTTTACGTTCAAAGCACTCATTTTGGTAGAATAAATTAAACCGTATCCAATGGATTCTCTGAACAACCTGCTAGCCTCTTTTATTTGATAGTCATTACTATCAGAATATTGTTCAAAAACAGTTTTCGTTTTTGCCGTTTTTGTATCAAGAGCCGGTTGTTCAGTTGATTTCGTTTCTTTTATTAAGTAAGATTGGCTATCTTTGATATCAATCTTATTTCCAAAATATATTATGGAACTTATGAATATAGCATTGGAAACATAAATACCTATCATAAAAATTGCTACAATGTTTTTATAAGTTCTTCGCTTTCCTTTGATTGCGAAAAACAATCTAATAGTAGAAACAAAAAACACTAAAAAGCTTAATACTGCCCAAAATTGAAAAGTTTCTGTTAAATTATTCATATTTCTTCCTTTATTTTCCTATTTTAATCGTAAATGGTCCCTGTTCCATATCAGCTTTTATTGATAAGGAATATTCTTTTGATTCGGTGTCATCATCATAAAGATATATCAGTTTAAGCTTTGAATTTTTAGGCACTGTAAGAACAGCTTTTCCATTATCATTTATTTTGTAGACATCATAAACAAATTCCTTGCTGCACCATAAATCGTAAAAACCTACTACATCGTCAGTCAAAAATTGGCGTAATTCTTTCCGCTCTGTTACACTCCGCAATTTATAGGCGAGTTCTCTGTCTATTGATACTTTCTCCAGAACTTCATCAATATTATATTTCCACAATAGCTCAATAAGATCCCACATGCGTTTAAATGCACTTTCATTTTCAATGTAGTCTTCCAAGTAAGCTTTTGTTATATCATCTCTAAAAACAACAAGCAGACCGTTGCTCACAGGCTTATTTGCCTTTTCTTTATGAACTAATTGAACAGAAACAAATACATCATTCTTGTAACTTTCTGAGCTGGGGTCTGATTTTACCCAATCATATGAATAGGCAGGAAGCTTAACTTCAGGGAAAATGTATTTTGTATATGCAAAAGCTTCATCCCAATAGGTATTCGGCTGTGCAATGGCAACCGGTCTTGAGGGATTAGACTGGTTATCCCATGTATTTATACCGATAAGTTTGTCTTTATAAAAAAGCCCACCGCCGCTGTTTCCGTTTGAAATCCAGCTTGTATGAAGAATATTGGAAGTTGAATCATCTTCAAAGCCCAATAACTCGCCGGAAGTTTTTGAAGAACGGTTGGGATCTCCGACACCAGGAAAGCCGACAGCTCTAACCTTTTTCTCAAGATATTCATATTCAAATGGATTTGAAAGCCTTGAATAAGGAAGACTAAGTTTGTCATCGCATTTTTTACCGATAACAGGAACTTGTTTTTCATTCATTGAAGCTTCATTTACAATTTTCAGAACCGCCCTGTCACGTATATAATCATCGTAATCAGAATCCCACATTATTTTCTCAGCAATATATGCGAGTCTCTGTTTTTCATCATTCTTCTTAAGACGTTCAACATCACAGAGCCCGACAAACATATGATCAGGATACTGATTGACAAGAACATATTTCACAGTCTTTCCTGATTTTCCTATAAGCGGTTTTCCGGCAGGATTTTTCTTAGTTCTAATTTCAGGCTCTAAATATGCACCGAAAACATGAGCATTTGTTATGATAAGCCCCTGCGGCGTAACAATTACACCTGTACCTACAGAAACCAAATCATCTTCTTCTAAAAGAACCTCAGCTCCGCCAAAATCAGGTTTGCCGTTAACTATTTTAAACTTGTAATCATCAGCCAGCCCTTCAACAGTATAAACTTTTAAAAGACTTGAGAGCTTTACAACAGAAGCAACGGTTTCCTCTGAAATCCAGTCTGAAGATTTGTTTTCGCTAGAGACTACAGCTACATTCAAAATAAGGAATATAAACGCTATTGCAAAAAATCTATTTCTCATTCTCTTTCCTCATTGTTGTTACAAGTTTTCTTATAAGCTTCTCATCTTTCAGTTCAGAACGCGTTTTGTTGTTTTCATCTTTGTTTTCAAGCTGAATTCTCACAATATCATCATTTTTGATAAGAGCATATGAATTATCTTTAAGCTTATGAACTTCCCATCCTCTAAGATTATACGCGTTGTCTCCGGTTGGCAGCAGTAATTCCTGTGAATCTGCAAAAGAAATATAAACACACATCTCTTTATCTGAAAATTCCTGATATGAACCTGCATCTGCTTTTTCAAAAAGCGAAACAATAGAATGTTTGTTTTTTATCTCGCTGAAATCTGCCGGCAACTCAAAAGACCAGCATCCGTCATTTGAAAAAAATCTTACAGTCTTATTCAGCTGGCACTGAAAAACAAAGCAGTAAGTTATAATTGCTGCAATCAGTACAATTCCATAAATTTTGTAGAAAACAGGATTTTTCTGTGCCAATTCATGTTCTTTTGAGATATTTTTGGCAATAAAGACAGCGGTAATTATATAAACAATAATGGTAAGTACAAACGGAACTGCAAAACGCAATATGTCAAATTGAGCAAGTCTTATATTTTTGTCTATAACAGAATCCAAAAAGAAATCAAGCAAAAAAATAACAAGCATAACAACTATGGAAACAATCATATAAAAAAGCTTTTTTACATTTCTTAATTTATAAACCAAAAAACCAGACAATGCGCATACAGATGAACAAATCAACAGTCTCACTATCAAAATCTGAATCAGATATCTTACATTCAATGATTCAAAAGCAAGAACTTCATTTAAAAATATTGCACAGCCGATTCCTATTCCTGTAAAACCTCCATAAATCATGCTGTCAATGAATTCATCAAAAGAAGCGAGTCTGAAAACATATAAATCAAAAACTATATATATAGAAAGAATTGGTAAAAGTACGAATTTTAAAAGCCAAAAATGCGGCAGTTCCGGCTGAACCGCAGAAGCAAATATTCTGTCAAAAATTGAAAGCATAAAAAAATGAATAAACAACGAAGAACAGAATGTGTACAAAATTGCTTTAAAGGGCTCTTTCTTAATCTTATCCATATTCCAATAAGTAAAAATCCAGAACGAAGCCATAAAAATCATTATCATAAAAAGAAGGAAACAGCTTGAAAAATTAGAAATTTCCAGTTCAATTGTACAGATTTTTGTAAAGCTTAACACATAAAAAACTACAGCAAGAATAAGCGATGCGATTGCCGCATTTATAACCTTTTTTGAAACATTATCAATAGAATCTTCCATAATTATGTCTTCCTTGAAATTGAATAACCAAGTGCAATTAATGCATTTATAACAGTTCTGGCAGTTTCTTTGTCGTATTCCTTTTCAGTCTCTGGGAGTTCTTCATAAGGAACTATACAAGGTGTTGTCTTTTTTGCATCATTACGTTCTTTGCCATATGACCAACCGTCATTTATACGTTTTTTCATCCAAGCAATATGAACTTGTTCAGCTAATTCCTCTAATAAGTTTTCAAAACCAGGAAATTCTTTTGAATTCATCTGTAATATAACACCCTACTTTAACAGTATATTAAATACTAAGTTCATTTTAACTATTACGTCAAGGAATATTTTCCGTCCAAAATTATTTATTTTTAAACATATCCAAAACGGCAAAAGCAGTTTATACTTTTTTTAAGTCTAAAAAATGGGAGATGAAAATGCAAAAAATCGGGATTGTTCTTTTAATTGCGGGGCTGGTGTTTGCAGGCTGTTTTATAAGTTGCGCTTCAACAGCTGAAAAGTCTGAAAAAACTGACGCAGTAAAAGCCGCGGTTAAAGAAGAGCCGCCGGCATCAATTGAAAATCTAAGCGAAGCCGGTGAAGCCAGTGCAATTGATTCACCAAAAAGCGGAATAATCAGAAAAACCTACACATGCACTTATAAAAATGATAAAAGAAGCTTTATTCTTTGCCGCTCTGCCGATTCTGCACCAAAAGCACTTGCAATAATGCTTCACGGCTACGGCAACAGCGCCGAAAGCTTTATGAACCAGATTACGTTTGACGAAAAAGCTGTAAAAGAAGGCTTTGTGCTGCTTTTTGTTGACGGCATACCAGACCCTGATGACAAGGCTTCTACCAGCGGCTGGAATTCAGGCTTAAAAGATTCTTCAAAAGATGATTTAGGCTTTCTGAAATCTCTTGTAGAAAATTTCCAGAACGAGTACAGGCTTTCTAAAGACAAAACTTTTGCCGTGGGCTACAGCAACGGTGCTTTTATGATTCACAGGCTGGCAGTTGAAGATTCTGAACAATTTGCCGCCGTCGCAAGTGTTGCAGGCTTTCTGCCGGAATCGGTCTGGAAAAGAAGACCTGAAAAAATCTCAACGGCTTTTCTTCAGATAAACGGCACAAAAGATGATGTTGTTCCTATGCATTTAAACGGCAGTGCAAAATTCAACAAGAACCCTGCTATTGAAGACGTACTTGAGTATTACAAAAGCGCCGCCCCAAATCCAGACAGCGTAAAGCATATTGTAATTGACGGCGGCCGCCACGCATGGCCTGAAGAAAAGTTCTGCGGTTTTGATGTTGATAAGGTGCTTATAGACTTTTTCTTAAGCCGTTAGCCGCTGTTTTTCAAGCATATCAATTAAATGACAGATAAATGACAAAAATTTAGTTGACTGTCAAAATAATTGCTGTATAATGGATTGTAATAAAGTAAATTAAAGTGAGGGACAATCATGACAGGTATCATTGCACTAATCGTAGTAGTAATTCTTTTCTTATTCTTCTTGATTTCTTACAAAAAAGTACCGAAAAACAGAATCGGCATCCGCGTCGGTCCGTTCGGTTCAAAAACTGTAACAGGCAAAGCAATCTTTGTAATTCCGTTCTTACAGCGGATTGACTACATGACGCTTGAAAACATTCAGGTTGATTTTGTCTCAAAAGATTCAATACCGACCCAGGACGCCATCAACATTAAGGTTGATGCAGTTGCAAACATTGCGGTTTCACAAGACCCTGAAACAATGAAGCGTGCCGCCGCAAAGTTCATCGGCTATTCAACAAGCGACATCGCTCAGGTTGTTACGCCGGTTCTTGAAGGTAATATCCGCGAAATCATTTCGCAGATTAAACTCAAGGATTTGATTCAGGGCGACAAGAAAGTTCTTTCTGAAAAAGTTGTAGAAAACGTAAAACCGAACCTCTTTGACCTTGGTCTTGAGCTTACTACATTCAATATTCAGAATTTCAAAGACGACAACGGCGTAATCAATAACCTTGGTATTGAAAACACTGTTGCAATTTCAAAAGATGCCGCAAAAGCAAAAGCAGCCGCAGAAGCAGAAGTTAAGATTGCGCAGGCTCAGGCAGACAAAGACGCAAACGATGCGCGTGTTGCCGCCGAGCTTGAAATAGCTCAGAAACAGAACGAGCTTGCCATCAAAAAAGCTTCTCTGCAGCTTCAGGCTGACACAGAAGCCGCAAAAGCAGAGGCCGCAAAGGGCATTGAAACTGAAAATCAGCGCAAGGTGCTCGAGATAAAGGCCGCCGAAGCCAACATTGCTAAGCAGGAAAAACAGATTGAAATTCAAGAGAAAGAAGTTTCAATCAAAGAAAAAGCCCTCGATGCTGAAGTTAAAAAGACAGCTGAAGCCCAGAAATATGCCGCACAGCAGAAAGCTGATGCCGAATTGTATTCTCGCCAGAAACAGGCAGAAGCAGAGGCATTTGAAATGCAGCGTCAGGCAGAGGCAGAAGCTTTTCAGCGCCAGAAAAAGGCAGAAGCCGAAAAAGTTGCAATGGAAAACGAAGCCGCCGGTAAAAAAGCTATTGCCGAAGCCGTTCAGGCTCAGGGTGAAGCAGAAGCTGCCGCAATTAAGGCAAAGCTTGTTGCAGAAGCAGACGGTATGCGCGAAAAGGCTGAGGCTCTCAAGCAGTACGGTGATGCCGCAAAACAGCAGATGCAGCTTGATGCTCTCAAAGTTTACTTTGAGCAGCTTCCAAAAATTGCAGAAGCTTCGGGCAAGGCTTATCAGAATGTCGACAAGATTTACATGTACGGCGGCGATTCTTCAAAGCTGACAAAAGACATAATGACAAACGTAACGCAGGTTTCAGAAAGCCTAGGCGAAACGCTCGGAATAGACTTAAAGTCAATTCTCGGCAAGCTCATTGAAAACAAGCTGGACAACACAAAAACACCAGAAAAGAAATAACAAATGAGTGTAGAAAACTTTCTGCCCGGCGGCAACGAGAAAATCAACAAGCTCTTAAGATTTGCAGCAGAAACCGACAAGATGACTGCTATCTTAAGACGCACCATGCTGGTAGACGGAAGCCGCCGCGAAAACGATGCTGAACATTCATGGCACATTGCATTGATGTGCATGCTATTCAAAGACTTTGCACCACAGGGAACAGACGTTTCGCGTGCGGTGCAGATGTGCATTGTCCACGACTTAATAGAGATTTACGCAGGCGACACTTTCGCTTATGACGTCAGCGGCAACCAAGACAAGGCTGAACGCGAAGCAAAAGCCGCAGACAAGCTCTTTTCTCAGCTTCCTGAAAATTTGGCAAAAGATTTCCGCACGCTCTGGGAAGAATTCGACGCAATGGAAACACCAGACGCAAAATACGCCGCCGCAATGGGCAGGCTTCAGCCTTTTCTTCATAACACGCTGACAGAAGGCCACACATGGAAAGAAGGCAAACCGTCTTTAGACATGGTTGAAAAACGGGTTGGTGTTGCAAAAGAGATTATTCCTGAAATTTCAGACTGGTACAACAAAAATATTGAGCGCGCCCTAAACGAAGGCTGGCTGCATAATTAAAGCTTAAACAGCGAAAACGTTAAATTATCTTCTATATAATAAGCATATTTGCATTCATCAAAAAGCCCGGTGACAAAACTTTTCTGAAGCATATAATACACGTTCAGGTTGCCGCCGGCTTTTTTCCATGCAGGCTCATGGGTGTCGGTCAACTTTTTCCAGACAATCTTTGAATCGCTGCAAGACACAATTTCTTTGGTCTGTTCACCGGGCATACCGTCAAGAATAAAATCATTATAGATTTCAAAAGCCTTGTCTGCATTTTGCACAGCATGAATCTGCATGTCTTTTCCAACTTGAAAGCACGAATTCTCAAGCACCTTAAGAAAGCTTGCATTCATTTTCAGAAGTTCCGTAACAGCAAAGGCAAACCTGTTTTCAGCTGTCTTTGTGTACATTGCAAGAAACTGCATCGGCGCAGAAACATCAACAACCTGGGTAAATTCACCTTCAGGAATGCCGCCACAATTCATGTCGATATAATCCATAAGTGTGGCGTTGCCGCACTGCACGCCGTATTCCGCAATTTGATTGGCTATGCTCTCTAAAAGCTTAATCTTATTAAAGTACCCGATTAATCCGGCTAATCCGGCAAATTCAGTTTCCATTTACTGTTCCTTTATATGCGGTTACTCCCGTTCAAGCATTTTCTCGTCAAAGTCTTCAGGGCTGCCAGTCCAGAAAATTTTTCCGTCTTTCATCAGGATTATTCTGTCACTTACGGTTTTAGCTTCATTAATGTCGTGTGTGACCATAATTCCGGTAAAACCAAAAGTTTTCTGCAGCTCTCTAATCAGCATGGCAAGCTTTTTTCTTAGCGGTGCGTCCAAAGCAGACAAAGGCTCATCAAAAAGCACAAGCTTTGGTTTCATTATCAGAGTCCGTGCAAGAGAAACGCGCTGGGCTTCTCCGCCGGACAATGTATCAGGGTAGCGCTTCTCAAAGCCTTCAAGCCCAAAATCTTTTAGAAAGGCTGAAGCTTCAGCCCGGGCAGCTTTTTTGTTCATTCCGTTTGAAACCAAGCCGTAAGCAACATTGTCTTCAACACGCAGATGATTGAACAATGTGTTTTTCTGAAAAACCATACCGATTCTACGCTTTGCAGGTTTTTCAGCGGTTATATCAACTCCGTCCAGAACAATTTTCTGATTTTTGCCCGGCTTGTCTAAACCGCAGATAAGGCGTAGCACTGTAGACTTGCCGCTTCCGCTTGGCCCAACTATTGAAGTCATAGTGCCCTTTTCACATTCAAAAGAAACATCAATAGTCACGCTGTCAAATGCTTCATGTAAGTTTCCCGCTGAAAAATACACCATTAACCTCTCTTTTCGTTTTTCAAGTTGAAGCTGCTGAGCGCAAAGAAAACAGCGCACAAGGTTCCCAAAATTACACCGGCTGCGCAGGCTTCATTAAATCTATATGCACCTGCAAATCTGTAGCAAAAAAGTGACAATGTATCAAATTTTGGAATTGCAAGCACCAAAGGCAGTGTTGTATCGCCTGTGCTAACGGCAAAAGAAAAGCAGAATGCATTCAATATGCCGGTGCTGCACACAGGCAGAATAACTCTTATCAATGTGTCAAATCTGCTTTTTGAGATGAGCGCCGCACAATCCAATGTTTCATTCGGAATTTTTTCAACAAAAGGGTAAATTATTCTGAAAGCCAGCGGCCATGACAAAAAAGTTTGGGCAAGCACCAGACAAAGCGGATTTCCGCGTCTTACCAGCAAAGTTATAAGCACTCCGACAACTACGCTGGAAATTGACATAGGCAGCATCGGTATAATTTTCAGAATGATGCTCGGTTTTTCGGTCTTGTTTTCTGAAAAGCGCAGAATTACGGCGTATAAGAAACCGAAAAGCGTACAAAGAAAGCCGGTACAAGTCCCCACATAAATTGATGATTTCAGCGACGGCAAAAAGCTTTTTGTTTTGACAATCTGCCTGAAAGTTGCAAGCGTAAATCTGCTGCCTGTCTTAAGAGATGTAAAGGCATTAAAGACAATGCCTGCGAGCGGCAGCAAAAAGAAAACAAAGATTAACAAAAACAATAAGATAAAACCTGTAGTTTCGGCAAAACCTTTTACGACTTTTCTTTCGTTAAGGCAGACAACATCAAGGTTTTTCACGCGCGAAGCTTTCTGCTCTATAAGGCTG
The DNA here is from genome assembly GCA_946406925.1 of uncultured Spirochaetales bacterium. Classification (GTDB taxonomy): domain Bacteria; phylum Spirochaetota; class Spirochaetia; order Treponematales; family Treponemataceae; genus UBA1240. The sequence continues at coordinate 12,489 of CAMJMF010000006.1, forward strand.
TACAATATGGTCATTGCGCAGAGAATAAGCGTTTCTGTTATTGCAAGATATGCAACATTATGAAAGTCCAGCGTGCCTCTGGCTGACTTGTAGATTTCAACTTCAAGGGTTGTGTTGCCTATGCCGCCGAAAAGCAGAACCAGAATAAAGCTGAGAAAGCAGTAAATAAACACAAGCATGCTTGAAGAAACTATAGACGGAATAAGCTGAAAAATTGTGACGGTTCTAAAAACTCTTGGTTCAGACGCGCCGAGAAGCCTTGCGCTTTCGGCTGTTTCAGAGGGCAGCCTTTCCCATACGTCACTGACATTTTTCATTATAATAGGAAAATTGTAAAAGCCGTGGGTAATTACAAGCCCTGCAAATGAATACAGGATTTTTACAGGCGGTTTTTCAAGCTTCAAAACGAACATCAGAAAATGATTCAGACCGCCGTTCAAACCGAGAAAAGTGACATAGCCCAAGGCTATAATCAGAGGCGGCACACAAAATGGAACAGAAGAAAGCGATAAAAGGAATTTTCTGCCGGCAAATTTTCTGCGTCCGCAGAAAAACGCGGCAGAAAGCCCTATAAGCAAAGACAATAATGTAGAACATGCTGCCTGAAGGAATGTGAACCAGACAACATGTAATAAGCGCAGCATTTTAGTTTTCCAAAATCTTCATGATTTCATCTACAGTTTTATCAAGAACGGCCGGGTCAACCGCCAGTGTTTTTGACGGAATCGGCGCAGCCTGCTCATAACATGCAGGAAGAACAACGGCTTTGTTCACCGGGTTCATCCATTGTGTCAGAGGCATAACAGACTGGGCTTCTTCTGAAATAAGAAAATCGATGAACATTTCTGCGCCCTTTCTGTTTTTTGCGCCCTTCAATATGCCTGCGCCTTCAACCTGAATCGGGTGGCCCTGCTCAAAAACAGGTGCAATATATCTGTCAGTGTTGTCATATTCAATATGACTTGCAGGGCTTGTTGTGTAGCTAATAACAAGCGGAGCCTCACCTTTTTTGAAAAGCCCGTAACCTGAGCTCCAGCCCGGTGCCATTGTAAGAATATTCGGTTTAAGTGCCTTCCAATAATCTGCGGTTTTATCGCCGTAAATAGCGGCTGTCCATGTTACAAAACCAAGCCCCGGTGTAGAAGTGCGTGGATCCATCAAAATGATTTTCTTCTCATAAACAGGGTTCAGCAAATCTTCAAGGCTTTTCGGACATGGAACATCAGAAAGCGTGTCATAAATCATTGCAAAGTGGCTGTAATCATAAGGCGTAAGCGTCCAGTTTTTACCAAGCTGAAGTCTGATTTCATCTGAAATGATTTTATCAGCTTCAGCCGGCTTATAAGTTGAAAGAATTCCGGCTTCTTCTGCTTTTTGCGCAATATTGTTATCAAGCCCAAGAATTATATCAGCCTGAACGTCATTTTTTTCTAAAACAGCGCGGCTCAAAACTTGAACGGCATCGCCGCAGTCAACAAATGTAAGCTCAAGCCCGGTCTTTTCTTCGAACAGTCTTTCAATTTCAGGACCGGCACCCCACTCGCTTACAAAGCTGTCATAAGTGTAGACAACAACTTCTTTTAAGCGGCTTTCATCAACAGCAGCTTTTTTAGAACAGCCCGAAAAAACTGCCAGAGTTAAAAAAATAAATGGAATAAATTTAATAGAAGATTTAAGCATGATCTTCCTCCGTCGGCATTACCCGGATCAGGTTGGAATTCTATACAGAATTCTATGGGTATAATCTCAGCCGTAAAAACAGCACCCCAGTATGTTAAATCAAAGAATTGATTCAATATGTACATAAAATAGCACAAACAATAATTGTGTGCAATTGCAGGGGCACAATTCTTTTCCGCACAGAATATTTTACACAATTACAAAATATCATGTTAGAATATTGAACAGGAGGTTTTATGATTTCACCTGTTCTTTTTGTAATTGCCGTTATTGGAATAGCAATTCAGGCATTTTTTATCGCTGTTGAGCATAAAGAAAAATATGTTCCAGCCGTTGTGCTTAAAGGGCTTGCCTCTCTTTGTTTTGTAATTATTGGCTGTGCGGGTTATATGAGCTGCACAGGTGACCAGGCTGCCGTAAGCTTTGCCAAAAAGATTTTTATTGCACTTATACTCGGCATGGCAGGCGACATTCTTTTGAATCTGCGTTTTGTCTTTGATAAAATCGGGCAGAAAGTGTTCTTAGCCGGAATCGCGGCTTTTCTTGCAGGCCATATTCTTTATCTTGCAGCACTCATTCCGCAAGCCCAAAATCTCTGGTTCTGCGCTGCAATCGGTGCAGTAATAGCCGCCGCACTGCTCACCTATATCTTTTTAACAATGCAAGTAAAACCGGCATTCAAGATTTTCGGCATCTTCTATCTGGGCGCAGTCATCATAATGACAGCTATTGCAGGTGGCATTGTAATAGCAAAACCGTCTGTTCACAACATAATGTATGCAGTCGGTGCGGTATTATTTACGCTTTCAGATATAGTGCTTATTTTCAACACTTTCAGCGGCACTACAAGATTCCCGCTGCGCATAACCAATCTCTCGCTTTATTACTTCGGTCAGCTGCTTATTGCCTTCTGCCTTTTCTTTGAATGAACATGACAGAACAGCGAAAAACAGCAGACTATATTATAAGCGAATCTATCAAGGCTGTTCTGCCAGAGGCTGCTGTACAAAAGGCGCTGGAGAAACTACCGCCAGTAGAAGGGCATATTTATCTTGCAGCAATTGGAAAAGCCGCATGGAATATGGCTTTCTCTGCGGCGGCGCTTCTTGGTGACAGACTTTATAAAGGCATTGTCATCACGAAATATGAACATTCAAAGGGCACTATTCCGCGGACAAGAATCTTTGAAGCCGGTCATCCTGTGCCGGACACAAACACATACACCGCCACAAAAGAAGCCCTGTTGATGACGCAGAGTCTAACAGAAAAAGACTTAGTTCTTTTTCTTGTTTCAGGCGGCGGTTCAGCCTTGTTTGAAAGCCCGGCTATAAACCCAGATGAACTTGAAACCATAACAAAAGAGCTGCTGGCATGCGGAGCTTCAATTCAGGAAATAAACACAATAAGAAAGCATCTCTCTAAAGTTAAGGGCGGAAGATTTGCCAGGCACTGCGCACCTGCAAAAGTTTTTGCGGTTGTGCTTTCTGACGTTATCGGCAATCCGCTTGATGTAATAGCTTCAGGTCCCGCATACCCGGATGAAAGCACCTCTGAACAGGCACTTTCTATTGCCGGAAAATACAAGCTGACAATTTCTGAAGCAGCAAAAAAAGCGCTTGCTGACGAAACCCCGAAACTTCTTGATAACGTAACAACCGAGATTACAGGCAGTGTCAGCCAGCTTGTTCAGGCCGCGGCAGAAGCTGCCGGACAAAAAGGTTATTCGTCTTTAATTCTTGCGGATACCGTAGACTGCGAAGCATGCGAAGCCGGAAGAATGGCAGCTTCTATTGCCCGTTTTTATGCAGCTGACAGCAAAAAAACTGCCGTAATTTTTGGCGGAGAAACTGTAGTTCATCTAAAAGGAAAAGGCCTCGGCGGCAGGAATCAGGAACTTGCTGTTGCCGCTGCCGAAGGCATAAGCGGACTTAAAAATGCTGCTGTCTTTTCAATAGGTTCGGATGGAACAGACGGACCTACAGATGCAGCAGGCGGCTACGTTGACGGCAGCACAAAAGACAAACTGCTGAAAAAAGGTATTTCCATTTATAAAGTGCTTTCTGAAAATGATGCTTATCATGCGCTTAAAGCCTGTGACGGCCTAATCAAAACAGACCCTACAGGCACAAACGTAAATGATGTTACAGTAATATTGATCAACTGACAAAAGCAGACTGTATGGCAGAAGCCAGAAACGCAATTATTTGATGATTATGCAGTTCCGGCCGCTTTGTTTAGCTTCATACATCGCCTGGTCTACACGGTCAAAGACGATGCTTGTGGAGTCGCCTTTCTTCAGTTCTGTAAGACCGATGCTGCATGTAAGATTTCCGACTTTTTCAAATTCTACATCGGCAATCAAATCTTTCAGCAGCTTTGCAAGAAATTTAGTCTTTTCCATGTTCATGTCATAACAGACGCAGACAAATTCTTCGCCGCCCCACCGGCCGATTTTAATATCATAATCTTTTATAAGGCTGACAATTGCATCGACAAACTGCTTGAGAACAATATCGCCGGTAGAATGCCCGAAACGGTCATTCACAGTCTTGAAATAATCAATATCAATCATCATATAAGAAACTGGCTTGCCGGTTGAATTGAACAATTCAATTGAGTTATTTATTTCAGTTTCAATTCTTCCGTGATTGAAAATTGAAGTAAGGGCATCTTTTGAAGCAAGTTCCTCGTATTTCTTCAATGTATCAAAAAGCTTGATTGAATTTTCATGAATATTCTGAACCATAAATACGAATCTGAAATCATCTTCGTTGGTTGTGTTTGCGCGGCTGAAAATCAGCTTGACCCAGATAAACACACCTTTCAGGTTTTTCATCTGGCAGTCAAAAGAGGTTGTTCTGCCCGGTACAAGATTTTTCTTAAGATATTCAGGGTCAGTGCGCTCAAGGAACAGCTTCTGGTCTTCAGGCCAAATCATGTTCACAATCATCATACGCCATGTTGTATATTTGACGTCATAATTTTGCGGGTTACTTGAAATTTCAGTTACATTGATACTGTATGCAATATCTTTAATGAGATCCACATACATAGAAAAAAGGAATGTGCTTTGAATCGTATCAATCTTTCTGTCTGTAAGGAATTCACGGAGATATTCGCTGTTATCAAGCTCATCAAGGATGAACATGTAATTATTTCCGTCTTCATCAAGAGGATAAATTGAAATCTGAATCAGATGGATTTTATCTTCAAAAGACAGCTTTATCCGGTCAACATACTTTCCTTTAAATTGACCGATCATCGGAATAAAGACATGATAATCATCAGCAATCTTGTCTGATTTATCACTAAAATGAAACCATAATTTTTCAACAAGATTTTTATAACTTCCGTCTGCTTCAAGAAATCTTTCAAAAAGACCTTCTTTTTTTATTGTGTGATAGCTGTCGTTCTTAGCATCAACAATAAGTATCGCGTCAATCTCATTGAATAGTAAATCAGAAACATATTCCTTTGTGTACTCAGTCATAAAACAGCATCCCCTATAATTTTATGGAACGTTTCTACTATTATTACATCTAGTTTGTGAAGTTGCAATATTTTTCTGGCTGTTTGAGCTATATTTATCTATGTGAAATTTCAACGTTGTTGTTCTGCCGGAAGGTTCTACAAGCAGAACGCTACACAAAACTTGTAGCAGTGCGCATAAGTTCAGTTTGCAGACCAAGCATATGCACACCCGCAGTGCTACATTCTGACCAGCTCGTACTGGCGTGAACCAAGCCCGATTTTTTCTGCGTGTTCGAGCGTTTCTTTCCAGCGAATATTCGGGTTTGAGTCAAGAAAGTGGTCGTCATGCTTGTACCAGCCCGGCTTTGCAAGATTGTCTGAAAGCTGGGAATTCGGCATAGGGGCTGATTTAAGGCAGGCGTCTACACAAGCTTGGTCGAGCGCAACCGGGTCAAAAGAAGCGAACATGCCGACATCAGGCAGAATCGGCGCATCGTTTTCACCGTGGCAGTCGCAGTTCGGCGAAATATCGCAGACAAGGCTCACATGAAAGCTTGGTCTGCCGTCAACAACAGCTTTTGTGTATTCAGCAATTTTGCAGCCGAGAATTTCGTTTGCATTTCCGTTCGGATTGTAGATAGCGTCAAAAGAACATGCGCCGATGCAGCGTCCGCAGCCTTTGCAAATTTCCTGATTTATTACAGCTTTTCCGGTTTCATAAGAGATGGCGTCAGAACCGCATTCTTTTGAGCAGCGCTTACAGTTTTTGCAGAGCTCGCCGTTTACAACAGGCTTTCCCTGATTGTGCTGGTGCATTTTTCCGGCGCGGCTGCCACAGCCCATGCCGAGATTCTTCAGCGCACCACCGAATCCGGTTGCTTCGTGTCCTTTAAAGTGATTGAGCGAGATAATTATGTCAGCGTCCATTACAGCGCGCCCGATGTAGGCTTCTTTGCAGTATTCACCGCCAGCCACAGGCACAATTACATCGTCTGTGCCGCGGAGTCCGTCCGCAATTAAAATGTGGCAGCCGGTCGTGATTTCGCTAAAACCGTTTTCCTGTGCGCAGCTTATATGATCAAGGGCATTTTTTCTTGAGCCGGGGTATAATGTATTGCAGTCTGTAAGAAAAGGTTTTCCGCCACATTCTTTTACAACATCAGCAACAGCCTTTGCATAGTTCGGGCGCAAATATGCGACATTTCCAAGTTCACCAAAATGAATTTTTATGGCAACAAACTTGTTTTCCATGTCAATTGATTCAATGCCTGCTTTGCGGCATAGCCGTTTCAGCTTTTCAGGCATACTCATGCCGTTATAGTTAGTCCTGAAATCCGTAAAAAATACCTTTGATTTTTCCATATTGCGACGCTCCTAGTTTCTAATTGTAGAACGGTTTTTCAAAATTGAATAGCGGAAAACCCAAAAAGAAATTGATATAACAGATTATTGATCAGCAAATTTCAAGAAATGCCGCGCAGCCGCACACCAATACAGCACAACCGCCCGAAGAAAAAAAAGAGGCCGCCTAAAGATTCAGGCAGCCTCAATTTGTGAGCTAAAATAGATTGTCAGTTGTTTTTCAAATTAGAATACGGCTACAACTTCACCGTTAGGATATGTTTCTGAAAGGTATTGCTTAACCTTGTCAGACTGCAAAGCTTTTACAAGAGCCTTGATTTCTTCTCTGTTTTCGTTACCGGCTTTTACAGCGATAATGTTTACATAAGGAGAAGAAGAACCTTCAACGAACAAGCCGTCTTTCTTTGCGCTCAAGCCTGCAGGAAGAGCGTAGTTACCGTTGATAACAGCACCGCCAACATCTTTGAGTGTTCTTGGCAATGTAGCAGCATCAATTTCCTTGAACTTAAGCTTAAGAGGATTCTTCACAATGTCGATTGGTGTTGCGTTAATTCCAACACCTTCTTTCAATGTGATGAGACCTGCTTCCTGCAAAAGAAGAAGTGCACGTGCTTCGTTTGTCGGGTCGTTAGGAATTGCAATAACAGACTTCTTTTTGATGTCGCTCAAAGACTTGTACTTGTTTGAGTAAAGTGCAAATGGCTCAACATGGATACCACCAGCATTAACAAGGTGGAAGCCCTTTTCTTTGTTGAAAGATTCCATGTAAGGAATGTGCTGGTCATAGTTTGCATCGATATCACCTGCTTCGAGAACTTCGTTCAAAGTAGGATAATCTGTCATTTCGATAACCTGAAGGTCGATGCCCTGTGCTTTAAGGTCATCTTTAATCAAGTTAAGAATATTTGCATGTGGTTCTGGAGTTGCTCCAACTTTAAGAACCTTCTGTGCAAAAACTGATGTTGCAAGAACTGCAACTGCTGCAATAGCAATAAGTTTTTTCATAGGAATCTCCTAATATATAAAGTTTTCAATTCACCATTAACCTAGTGGATTAGTATGTAATATGATATACATCTTATTTAAAATTATGTCAACTACCTTTTTGAAAGCATTTTGTTTGTTATTTTTGTTCCAACAAACTGAATCAATGCAACCATAATGATAATGACTATAACCGCAGCAACCATTATGTCTGTACGGAATCTCTGATAGCCGTAACGGATAGCAAGGTCACCGAGACCGCCGCCGCCCAAAGTACCAGCCATTGCAGAGTAGCTTACAAGGTTTATGACTGTAAGCGTAATGCCTGAAACAACAGAAGGCATAGACTCAGGCACTAATACCTTGTAAATAATCTGCCAGTTTGTTGAGCCCATTGCACGCGCAGCCTGCACTACTCCAGGATCAACTTCGTTAAGCGCGGTTTCTGTTATTCTTGCCACAAAAGGCGCGGCGGCAATTGAAAGCGGAATAATTGTTGCAGTTGTTCCAATTGCTGTGCCCAAAATAAAGCGTGTAAACGGCAGAAGCACAATCATCATAATAACAAACGGAAAAGAGCGCAGAACATCGATAATGCGGCTCAATACAAGATTAAAGCCGGCTTTTGGCGTAATTCCGTATTTGTTGGTTATGTTCAAAAGCACACCGAGCGGAAAGCCGATTAAAACCGCAAAAAATGTAGAAAAAAAGACCATCAAAAGTGTTTCAAGAGTCGAAGTGCCGACCAAAATTAAAATCTGTTCCATTCTGCCCTCCTATTTCTTTTGAACACGAACATTGTGCTGACTAAGCCACTCAACAGCTTTTTCAACAGCCGCATCATCACCAGAAATGTCAGCTTCCATATAGCCGACATCTTCATCAGGCAGATGCGAGATGCCCGCTGCAAGAATATTGAAGCAGACATCGAATTCTTTTGCCATTTTGCACAAAAGCGGCTCGCCGGTTGCATCTCCCATAAAATGAAGCAGATATGAACCGGTTTTCTCAGTCCATTTCACGATGCCGCTGTTTTTAGAATCAGACGCCCCCATGGCAATGTTCTTTATAAAATCGCGCGTGGTCTGTGTCTTTGGATTTGTAAAAATATCCTTGACTTTGCCACATTCAACGACGCGGCCGTTCTCAATTACAGCAACACTTTCGCACGCATCGCGGACAACTTCCATCTGGTGCGTAATCATTACAACTGTAAGGTTCATCTTTTTCTGAATCTCTTTTATGAGGTTCAGAATCTGATGCGTTGTGTTCGGGTCAAGTGCGCTCGTAGCTTCATCGCAGAAAAGAATTTCCGGCTCTGCAGCAAGTGCGCGCGCAATTGCCACACGCTGCTTCTGACCGCCGCTCAAAGTACTTATCGGCGCATTCTCGCGGTCACTGAGCCCGACTAACGCAAGCATTTCTTTTACTTTAGAAGCAATCTTGTCTCTTGGAACACCGGCAATCTCAAGCGGATAAGCCACATTTTTGCCAGCCGTCCGCGACGAGAACAGATTGAAATTCTGAAAAATCATGCCGATTTTGCGCCGCTCGGCAATAAGCTCTTTTTTCGGCAGATTGTCAACCCGTTTTTCGCCATAGAAAACTTTGCCGGAATCTGGTTTTTCAAGCATGCTGACAAGCCGCACAAGCGAACTTTTGCCGGCACCGCTTTTTCCGATTATGCCGAAAACAGTATTCTCCGGAATATCAAGGCAAACTCCGTCAACAGCATGAATTACAGTTTTCTGACCGTTGTCTACAGAATCATAAGATTTATTCAAATTCTCAAGTTTAATTTGCATAGGCTAATAATGCTGTTTATGAGAATTTTTTTCAATCCTTTTTTAGGCGCAGATTTCCTTTCATGCAAAAAAAATGCATATTTTCCTATAAAATTAGTAGATTTGTGATATAATCTATTTCAAGGACTTAGGAGGAAAACATGAAAGAAGTTTTTGACTTTATAAAAAAATGCGAAACTTATTATCTTGCAACAGTTGAAGGCGACCAGCCGAGAGTGCGCCCGTTCGGTACAATAGACCTTTTTGAGGACAAGCTCTACATTCAGACCGGCAAAGTAAAGCCTGTCTCAAAGCAGCTTGGCATAAACCCAAAGGCAGAGCTTTGCTGTTTTGACGGCAAAACCGGAACATGGCTCCGTCTTGCAGGCGAGCTTGTAAACGATGACAGAGTTGAAGCAAAAAAACACATGCTCGATAACTACCCGAATTTGCGCAGCATGTACAATGAAAACGACGACAACTCTCAGGTTCTCTACTTTAAAAATGCCACAGCAACTTTTTCAAGCTTTGGCGGCGCTCCAAAAGTTATAAAGTTCTAAGCTTTTTTGCGGTTCGGGAAACTTGCCCGACAAAAAAACAGCCCCAAAGACCTCGGGGCTGAATTCGTTTAGCTTTTGAACACGTCTATTATAAAATTGTTACAGTTCCGTCTTCAAGCACTTCAATTGTATCACCGGTTTTTACCGTTTCAAGGAATTCACTGCCAAGCTGGTCTATGGCAATAAGATTGCTATTTTCCCATACAACAGAAAGAATTACGCCCGCACCTGCAAGCGAATCAATATGCTCAGAAAACAAAAGACATGCCGGATTTATTCCCATTGAACAAATAACCTGAATAACCATGCCGCCTGTAGTAGAACCGATTGTCTGCGGAAGGCAGAGTGCTTTTCCCGTAATATTTTTTTCAAAAATATCAGGATTGTTCTGATCGGCAACAATTACCTGCTTTGCATTTGCAAGTGCTGATTTTTGGAAAGTTGCCAAAGTGTTTACACCCTGATGAGAAACAACAGCTTCACCTTTATAATGTCCGCCATTAATTACACGACCTTTAAATACTTTCATGCTTAGTTCTCCTTTCCAATAATCAGATTGAGCAGCTCATCATCTTTGTAATAACGCGCCGTAGAATAAGTTCTAAGCTTATTTGAACATGTCATAATTCTTCTAGATTTTGTAAGCGGATTCGACATATACATAAGAGGACATATTGCAGTCAGACGTGCACCTGTTGCATAAAGCTTCTTATATTTTTCAGTTTTTTCAAATTCTTTTAAGACAGGCGGCGCTGTACAGATTACTGTAGTGCAGGCAACCTTTTTCTTGCCTGAAGCTGCAAGCCCTTCAATAATTTTATCAGACCAATCTTCAAGCTGGGCTCTTGAAAGATGCGGGCAGCCTATAAAAGCATACGTTCCTTCTTTTTCAGGCTCTTTCCACATAATAGGATAAGACTTGTAAACTCTTTCAAGTTCTGCATCATCGATGACATATTCTTTATAGCCTTCAGCAAGCAGACTTTCGCCCAATTCAACAGCTTCAGGCGTCAGTTTATCAACATGATAAAGACCAACCGCACCATTAGATGCTGTAGCAGCACCAAAATCCTTAAGATAAGATTTTGCTTCATCTGTCAGTTCTGTTCCAATCCATTTATCAAGACCTACAACATACGGTACGTCTTCCATAACTTTTATGCCGATTGCAGAACCAAGAATCTGCGGTACAGGCTTCTTTGTAGTTTTTACGGTTACTTTCCATTTTGCCTTTCTGCCTTCATCTGTCAGAAGCCCGAATTTTGGAACATAGCCTATGATTGAACCGAAAATGTCAATCATGCCGGAATTGCGGTTACACCGCGCGCCAAGAACAGAGTTTGCATAGTTTACAGCACTTGACTCTGCCCAAGAAAGAATATCTCCCTTTTTAGGAATGTTTTCCATTTCATCAAAATAGCAGGCACAGCTGAAAGCATCATCGTTTACAAGGCCGAGTTTTTTAAGCTGGTCTTCGTAATATGCCTGCTTGTTATAAAGAATTGCCTTAAAAAGAATTTTATCAAGCAAAGAACATTTGGCATTCTTAAAATCCATAGGACGCGGATCCATTGTAAAGCCTTCTTCAACTTTAAGACCTGCATCAATCAATTCATCCATTGTTCTATAGATTGGCTTTAATACACCAAAACCGAATGATGTAACAAGGTGCCCCTGCCCATGCGTAACTTTTACAAGTTCAGTTGCCTCAAACAAATCGCCGTAGCGGACGATTGTTTCCATTACCTTTGCTTTAACTTCACCTTCTTTTCCATTTAATATTGCTTTCTGCTCTTCTGTGAGCTTCATTTTTGGTTCGTACATCTCTACTCCTTAACTTAGATTTTCATTGCAACGTCCCATGCACGCCAGATTGCGGTACGCAGGTTTCCTACATGGCTGCAATCGCCGACAAGTTTTACCTTTCCGGATTTTTGAAACAGCGGTGTCGGATGATAACCCATTGAGGAAATGACAGTATCACCTTCAATTTCAAATTCTTTGCCGGTCTTGTCTTTTACAACAACACCTTTGTCTGAAACTTTTACAAGCTTTGTTTCAAGATGAACTTCGACTTTGTTCAATTCGAAAAAATCTCTAAGGTAAGAACTATTTGCAAGGCAGACACCTTTTACAGCAATCAAATCGTTTTTCATTTCGATTATCACAGGTGTTTTTCCTTTGTTGTACAAATCATATGCAATTTCACAGCCAGTAAGACCGCCGCCGATAATTATAACTTTCTGACCGGTTTGCGCACCATAAAGATAATCACAGGCTTCAATGGTCTTTTCCAGTCCGGCAATTTTCGGCTTGTTGGCGGCGGCACCAGTTGCAACAACAATTTTGTCAAAACCGGCTAATTCTTCGATTTTGTTTACCGGTGTATTGAATTTTATTTCAATATTGTTGTCTTTCATTTCTTTTGCATACCATGCCAAAAGCTCTTTGTCTTTTTCCTTGAAAGAAGGAGCTGACGCAGCATTAAAGACACCGCCGATTTTTCCGCTTTTTTCAAAAATTACAGGAGTATGACCGCGAAGTGAAAGAACACGCGCTGTTTCTAAGCCAGCAATTCCAGCACCGATAACTGCAACTTTTTTAGGCGCAGAAGCTTTCCGGATTTTATACTTGTTATGCTGCATTGTGGGCGGATTTATAGCACAGCGAGCCATTCCCATGTTGTCAAAAAGAGACTGGTCATTGCCCACACCATTGTAATGCGCCATGTTGAAACAAGCATTATGACAGCAGATACAAGGACGAATAGAAGCTTCATCATCATTCATCATCTTTGTAATCCATTCCGGGTCAGCAAGGAACTGTCTTGCAACGCCCATCGCATCAAGCTCGCCGCGGGCAACAGCCTCGGCGGCAGTTTCAGGCGTCATGCGTCCGGCACAAACAACAGGAATATCAACAAACTTCTTTATGTGTTTTACGTCTTCAAGGTTGCAGTTCTGAGCCATGTACATAGGCGGATGAGACCAGTACCATGCATCATAAGTTCCGTTATCACAGTTGAGCATATCATAGCCTGCGTCCTGAAGATATTTTGCAGCTTTTTCACTTTCTGCCATATCGCGGCCTGCTTCAACAAAAGTTTCACCCGGCAATGCGCCTTTGCCGAATCCTTTTGTTTTTGAAGTAACCGAATAGCGGAGCGAAACAGGAAAATCCTGACCGCAGACTGCTTTTATTGCTTTTACAATCTCAACAGGGAATCTGTACCTGTTTTCAAAACTTCCGCCGTATTCATCATCGCGGAAATTTGTGTATTTCATTGTGAACTGATCCAGAAGATAACCTTCGTGAACAGCGTGAATTTCTACGCCGTCAACACCGGCATCTTTGCAGAGCTTTGCTGTTTTTGCAAAAGCGTCAATCATCTGCTTTATTTCTTTTTTTGAAAGAGGACGCGACATGCAGGTATCTTCCCAACGGTTAGGCGTTGCACTGGCACTTGCCGTCAAATAGTCAACATTCAGAATCGGCTTCATAACAAAGCCGAGTGCCTTGTTTTTGCAGGATTTTACCATGATGTCGTTGATAGCAAGACTTCGTCCAAAACCGGCAGTAAGCTGAACAAACATTTTTGCGCCAGTTTTGTGAAACTCATCCATAAAGGTCTTTAACTTTTTGAATTTGCCCTTACCCTGATAAAGCCATTTTCCGCCGAGAGTGTCTCTGATAGGTGCAATGCCCGGCAGTATCAAGCCGACATTATTCTGCGCACGCTCCAAAAGAAAATGAGCTGCTTCTTTATCAAAGTGATTTGGTTCAAGCCACCCAAAAATAGAAGTACCGCCCATAGAAGTCATAACAATGCGGTTTTTAATTTCCACATTACCGATTTTCCATGGTGTAAAGAGAGAATCATATTCTTTCTTCATAAATTCCTCTTAAAATAGATTTGATTAGAAAATTATAGCATGCTTTATCGCGGAATAGGAATTTTTATATTTTCTTGGAGATTTATTTCTGTGTACGAAATCTGTTTATTCGTTAAAAAATGAAATAACTACAAATCAATAATCTGCTCTCAAATTTAGACATGAAATTTACGGTGCTAAAACATAAAACAAGGCAATGACTTCAGCTAATAATAATGCTACAATCAATTTCAAGGATTAACAGACAAGATGACATCAACTGGCAAAGACATTTTCCGCGCAATTCACGAAGGGAAATGGCTGTATATAGAATACCAGAACAAGGACTCTGAACGTACAAAATACTGGATTGCAGTTCATAACATAAATCTTGAAAACAAAATTCTTGAAGTAACAGGACTCCATATTGGAAAATTCACCATAAAAGAACTGACAATATATATTGAAAAGATTCTTTCTTCATATGTAATGGAAGGAACCTTTTATAAGACAAACCCTGATTTATTAGAAGACATTGAAGCTTTTCCTCAAAAATATAGCTTTATATTTTCAAATATAGCAAATTTAAAAACTCTGAATTACCTTGCTGACTGCAACAAACTTTCAGATCTTCCAAAATTGAATACAACTTATGAGCTTGTAAACAAGTTGGATTCATCAAAAATAACCAATCAAATTTATCCGTTAGACGATGAGCAATTTAAACAGTTTGTAAACAGCTTCAAAAAACGGGCAGAAATTGCAAAAGACGAAGGTAAATCAAATATTATGCAGATTGCTCTCAACGAGCTTAGTATTCATACAACAAAAGGACTTTATGTACTTGCATATCGGGAAGTACGGCTTGATGTAAAAAAACGAACCTTAATTGCAGGGAACAAGATAAAAATCTGTACAGAATTCTGCATTGATTCTTCAAATGAAAAAAGAACCAAACTAAGCATTTTGAATTTTTTAGATAATGATGATATTCCTCTTTTAGATGATTTTGAAAATAATTCAGAACTTATAAAAAACATAATTACTCATAATATTCAAAAACACAAAGGCTATTCTGTTGATGACAGACCATATTTTTTATGCCTGCAACGCGACATAAATACAAATCTTGAAAAAGAATATGAAGCTATTGTTAATATGTATGCACAGAATAATGTCACAGTTCCAATACAGGCATTCTTCGGTGAATTACGCTCTATAAAAGTAAATGACGAAATTCTCCCGATTGCTCTGATAAATAAAAACGTTAATTTGGATCAGTTACTTGCAATCCATAATGCGATGAATTATCCGGTAGCATACATTCAAGGTCCGCCCGGAACAGGTAAAACCACCACAATCATAAATACAATACTTACTGCGTTTTTTAATTCAAAAACAGTTCTATTTTCTTCATATAATAATCACCCGATTGATGGAGTTTTTGAGAAGCTCACCAATCTGAAGTACAAAAACTTCATTATTCCATTCCCAATCTTAAGAATTGGAAGTAATGAACGAATTCCAGGAACATGCAAATTTATAAAATCGCTTCTTGAAACTATAGAAAACCTGAATGTATTTGATGATGTATTAAATCAAAACAGACAATCGCAAATTGAACGGACAAAAAAACTTACAGAACTTTTGCAGAAACATGAAAAACAGATAGATTTAAAAGAGCGTCAAGATTTGATTGAATCCATGCTCTCAAAAAACGAGAACATGAATCTCCGTATCAATCTTGAGGGGCAGCAATCTTCTGAAATTAAAAAGCAGCTTTCTGAAATCGGCAATATCAACGATGAGGACGCTTTATCTCTTATTGATTTTGATTATGACAAATTGCTTCAGTTCATAAATTTTACTTCAGTCAAATTTTTAAAGAATCTGTATCGCCCTGAATACAAGGATTTTATTGAAATTTTAAACATTCAAAATGAAGGCAAACAAGCAACAGAGTTCAATAAATATTTTTCAAAACCGGAAAATATCATAAAGATGCAGAAAGTTTTTCCTGTTTTTTGTTCCACATGCATTTCTTCACAAAAAATCGGAGAACCAAAAACTTATTTTGATATGACAATTATTGACGAAGCAAGTCAATGCAATACAGCTGTTTCTTTAGTTTCGATTATCAGAGGAAAAAGCCTTATGCTCGTAGGCGATCCGCAACAACTTAATCCCGTAATAACGCTTGATAAAAACATTAATGAAGAACTTAAAGCCAAATACAACGTAAGCGATAACTACGATTATATACAGAATTCAATTTACAAAGCATTTCTTGCCAGTGATGCAGTAAGTCAGGAAACATTACTTCATAATCATTACCGCTGTGCAAAAGAAATAATCGACTTCAACAACAAGAAATACTATAACAATCAGCTGAACATAAAATCAAAACCAATGTATGACAAGCCTCTTGTTTTTTGCGATATTGAAAATGAACATTCAACAATAAAAAACACAGCGCCTCAAGAAGCTGATAAAATCGTTCAATATGTAAAGAATAATGTAGACAAGAAAATCGGTATCATTACACCTTTTAAAAATCAAAAAGATTTACTTGAATACAAGCTGAAGGAAAATCATCTGGAAAACACCGTAAGCTGCGGAACAGTTCATGCTTTTCAAGGAGATGAAAAAGACGAAATATTATTTTCACTCGCACTTACAGAAGACACACACTATAAAACTTATGACTGGCTCAAAAACAACAAGGAACTTATAAATGTTGCAGTTTCGCGTGCAAAAGACAGGCTTGTAATTCTTTCAAGCAAAAAGCAGATTGAGCGTCTCCACAAAAAAGGCGAAGCTGATGATTTATATGAGTTAGCTAATTATGTTCAGAAAAATGGTGACTATAAAGTTTCATCAAGAGAGACTTCCTCAAGAGCTTTAGGAATCAAACCATATAGCACAGAAACAGAAGATGCATTTTTGACTACGCTTAATCATGCACTTTCCACACTGCTCGATGAAGATTTAAAATATACCGTAAAACGTGAAGTTCAGCTTTCTCATCTGTTTAACAAAAACAAAGTTGATTGTGATTTTTTCTACAAAGGCAGCCTCGATTTTGTAATCTACAAAAAAGGGTTCAGAGGAAAAGAAGAACCTGTTTTATCAATAGAATTAGATGGTCCAGAACACCGTAATAATCCCAAAGTGATCGCTCGAGACGAAAAGAAAAAGCTCATCTGTAAAAATCATGGCTTTGACTTGATTCATGTTGATAACACTTATGCAAGAAGATATAACTTTATCAAGGATATTCTGGAAGAATTTTTTAAAGTCTAACAAACCTCATGATATTGTAAACCGCTATATTGACAATAAAGTTTACAATATGCTACATTCCACGCATGAAAAACAATAAAACTTTAAGAATCGCTTTTATCGCAATGTTTGCAGCAATTATTTCTTTCAGCGGATTTATCAAAATTCCGCTCGGACCAATTCCAATTGTGCTGCAAAATGTGTTCTGTATTTTATGCGCCGTTCTTCTTGGCGGAATTTTTGCGGGCACGCCGGTGCTCCTCTTTCTTGCAGCAGGTTTAATCGGGCTTCCGGTTTATTCAGGCGGAACAAGCGGAATCGCGGTTTGGGCTGGTCTGACCGGCGGTTTTCTCTACGGCTATCTGTTTGGCGCAGTTGCGGCAGGCTTAATTGCAGGAAAGCCTAGCGTATATGAGAAAAAGCTCTCGGCAGCGCTTGTCTTAAGAATTACAGCGGCAGTTCTTGCCGGCATGATTATTCTGTATATTCCGGGCGTTCTTCATTTTGCAAAGTGGGCTGAACTTTTCGCGATGGTTCCCGAAGGAAAAAGTGTTCTTGCCTACACCCTCGGCACATGTGTCATTCCGTTTATTCCGGGCGATTTAATCAAATGCGCTATCGCAATTCCAGTAGCCTTAAAAGTAAGACCTGTTCTTGCGCAATATTTGTACGCAGATGTAAAACCGGCAGCTTCAAATGATAAAGATCAATAACCTAAACAAAAGCTTTATTACTTCAGAAGGCAGAATTGATGTTCTAAAAAATGTCTCACTTTCCATTGAAGACGGAAGCTGCACAGTTATTGGCGGCGAGAACGGCTCGGGCAAAAGTGTGCTTATGTCTATAATTGCAGGGCTTGAAGAATCAGACTCCGGCAAGGTTGAGTGCAAAGGCCGCCCGGGGCTTGTGTTTCAAGAAGCAGAAACCCAAATTCTGGGCGAGACACCGCGCGAAGACATTGCTTTCGGTCCGAAAAATCTGGGCTTTAAAAAGGAAGAAATCAAGAAAATTGTAGAAGACGCGCTTGCAAAAACAGGTCTTTCCGCAAAGGCAGACCACCCTTCGCGCTTTTTGTCAGGCGGCGAAAAGCGAAGGCTTGCCGTTGCGTGCATGATAGCAATGAATCTGCCTGTCATAATTCTTGATGAGCCGTATGCAAATCTTGATTATACCGGCGTAAAGCAGGTAAACGCACTGATTAAGCTGCTGAAAGCTGAAGGCAAAACGGTTTTGATTCTGACCCACGAAATCGAAAAATGCCTTGGGCTTGCTGACGATTTTGTTGTTCTTTTCCGCGGTGAAATTGTCTTTCATGACAAGCCTGAAGAAGCCCTGAACCTGAATCTTGAACAGTGGAACATACGCAACCCGTTCAATTCTTACAAAGAACTGAAAGACCTTGTATGGGAATAACCTAAGACAGGCAGGACTTGATGAAGCGGAAATATTCATTGTTTTCTTATAAAAGCGGAAACTCATTTTTGCACAAATGCCCTTCATGGATAAAACTGCTGTTCATTCCGGCGGCAGGCATTCTGCTTCTGGTGCTGCCATGGCAGTTTTCGCTGGGTGCATTCTTAGGTTTTGCGCTGCTCGGCTTTATGGTACACATTTCTGCGCGCGAGCAGTTCACCGACATTAAGCCGGTATTCTTTTATGCAGTTCTGCTGTTTGTGTTTCAGATTCTTACTTTAGACTTCAAGAACCTTCAGAGCATTTTGTCTTCATTCGCGGATGCATTTTCATGGAATAACCAGAAAGAAACGGTGCTTTTTCTTTTGAAGCTGACAGCCGTAATGCAGAGCGCATCACTTCTTTTTAAGACTTCAACTTCGCTTGAATTAAGGGAAGGCATCAACTTAATTGAAAGCCGTATCAGAATTGTTCTACATTTAAAAAGAGAAAACACCTTTTCAGAGCTGCTTTTTATGTTTTTGAATTTTATCCCGATGATAAGCGGTATCTGGCAGCAGCTCAGCCGTGCATGGCTTGCGCGCGGCGGAAAAAACGGCATAAAAATGTATGTATCACTTCTGCCGGTTCTGTTCTATGTTTCCATGAAAAAAGCCTGGAACCTTTCGCGCGCAATCGACATAAGAAAAGCGGCAGTCTCTCCGCGTGAATAACGCAAATTCTAGATTAATCTTTATGCAGCGAAACTTCACCTGAGCAGAGTGTCTTTTTTGTTCCGTCTTTAAGCTCAACAACAAGCCCGGCGTTGTCGTCTATGTCTATTGCTTTTGCCTCGTAAACACTTTTTGCATCATCAATAATAGGATGAACCTGAACGGTTGTGCCGATCAAAAAAGACGCAGCCTTATATTCCTGCATTACGGCTTTCGGATCTTCGCCAAATATGCTGAGCACTTCGCCGGCGACTTCTGCCGCAAACTGACAGCGCGAAACCGGCGGTTTTTCGTTTTCAAGAATAGAGCCTGCAACTTTTGCAACGTCTTCTGGAAACTGCGATGAACCGCCTGTAATGTTTATGCCTATTCCAATAGAAGCTGCATCAATTGCAGATGTTTCAAAGTTGATAAAGCCCTCGGTGAGAATGCCGACGATTTTTTTGCCGTTCAAAAAAATGTCGTTAATCCATTTGATTTTGGGTTCAACATTATAAAGCCGCTGAATGACACGCTTTACAGCTACGGCAGCAAACGCGGTTATTTTTGCCGGATCGGCATTATGGTCTTTTGGAATGTGTATCACCGTCAGATAAATTCCGGTTTTTTCAGGCGAGCAGAATGTGCGCCCAAGACGGCCCCGCCCCTGCGTCTGCGTTTCTGCAACAATTATGTGATTGTCCAACTTAAGCCGGTCGCCGTCAGCAAGCAGCCGCTTTGCATGTGAGAGCGTAGAATCAATTGTTTTAAAACATTCTACAGTTGCAGAACTCAGGTTCGGGTAGCTTGAAACAAGAAACGCTTTTAATGCGTCAGCTGTCAAAACATCAGATTCGCCGTTATAGACGTAGCCGCCGTTGGTTGAGCCTTCTATGCAGAAGCCCTCTTCCCTAAGCGACTTTACAGCTTTCCAGATTGCAGCCCGGCTTACATTGCAGTTTTCAGCAAGTTTTTCGCCGGAAACAACAGTTCCTTTTGATTGGTTCAAAACATTAAAAACATTTTCTTTTGTTGTCATAAGCCGATTATACGCTAAAGCCCGAAAAAATTCAGCTATATATTTTATGACTTTCACAAACGGTATTACACAACACTTCTCATCCTTAATGGAAAATATTAAACTACTACTTTATTCAAAAACAAAGAGTAATTTATTATTATCAGACAAATATCAGACAAAATTGATTTTCAGGAGGCTGTCTATGATAACCAAAAATGAATTTCCGGTTATGGAATATGATGATGACAAAGACGCAGTTGTAAATCCGTTCAAATGGAACCTTGAGCCATTTTCTACAGATAAGCTTATTATTACTTTTTTTCCTGATGTCATTGACGATTTGATGAAAAACAATCAGCTTGAGCTGGAACGAAACTTTGGCGGAGAAAACCCTGTTTATGTTTACCGCTTTAAAGACCAGCCCGATATTATGATAACTCTGGGTTATGTAGGCTGCCCTGCCTGTGCCGGAAACCTCGAAGTATTTGCAGCTTGCGGAGCAAAAAAGGTTATGTTCTGCGGCGGCGGCGGTGTTCTTGATAAGACCATAAAAGTCGGCGAGCTTTTGGTTGTTGAAGGCGCAATCCGCGATGAGGGCTTTTCTTACAAATACTTAGAGCCTTCGCGCTATATCTTTACAGACAAAGACATTACAAAGAAAATCACCTCATATCTTGAAAAACATAAGATTCCGTACATCACCGGAATCACATGGACTACAGACGCGATGTTCCGCGAGACAAAGGCGCTTGTTGAGCAGCGCAAGAGCGAAGGCGCAAAAATCGTTGAGATGGAGCAGTCTGGCTGCATTGCAATGGCTCAGTACCGCGGCTTTGATTACGGCGCAATTATCTATGGCGGCGACGATGTTTCTCAGGAAGAATGGAACACTAGATCCTGGGATAAGCGGAAAGGCATACGCTATAACCTTGTAATGCTTTGCCGCGAACTTGTAAAAGAGTTTTAAGCGAGCCGACACTGGCACAAACTCCGCGCGTCGGATTGAAGCTGCCGCGCGAATAAGCTTAGACCGGATACTCGCCGCTGAAGCAGCCTTTGCACCAGCCTTCAAGGCTCTTGCCTGTTTCAGCAGGGCAGCATGAACGCAGCGCTTTT
>CAMJMF010000007.1 GCA_946406925.1 uncultured Spirochaetales bacterium
TGCTGTTTTTGCGCAAAGGCGGCATCAATCAGGAAATTCTTTTCTGGCTTCCATTTGCCTCAAAACAGATTGTAGTTCACCCTATTGTGTTTACCGTAGTTTCAACAATTCTTCTCTGGGCTTCTATAAACACAACAAACTGCACAGACGGCGTTGACGGCCTTTCAAGCATGCTCGTTTTAATCGGGCTTGGTACAATGGGCGTAATCTTCTATTTCATACTCGGCCACAAAGACATTGCCGAATATCTACTTATTCCGACTATGGCAAGCGGTGCTTCTTGGGGAATTATTACATTCTCTCTTTGCGGAGTTTTGATGGGCTATTTGTGGCACAACGCTTTTCCAAGCAAAGTCCTCATGGGCGATGCCGGAAGCCGTGCGCTCGGCTTTTTTATAGGCTGTGCCGTTATGGTAAGCGGCAATCCGTTCTTAATTCTTGCAACTTCTTCTATTATAATGGTTAACGGCGGTATGGGGCTTCTAAAAGTCGCGTTGCTCAGATTCTTCAAAATAAAGATTTTCACAAACATAAGATTTCCGCTGCATGACCATATGCGGAAAAATCACAACTGGTCGCCGACCCAGGTTATGCTGAAATTCATGATAATGCAAATCCTGATTACAATTGCTGTAGTCGGCATCATCTTCAAAATCAGATAAAACCCAAGCCGGCAGAACGCGCAGAATTTATGCGTTTTTCAGCATGACAGAAGCGAGTACTTTCGATTCGTCTATCAAATTCTGAATAAGACAATATTCATTCGGCTGGTGCATCGTTTCGTCGTGCTTGCTCCAGACAACAGCGTTAAAGCCGGCGCTTCTAAGACATGCAGCCACAGTACCGCCGCCAATGCCCACAATGCGCGGCTCAATCTTTAAAACACGGCGCACTGCATTTTCAAGCACCTGCACAACTTCGCAAGATTCAGGCGTTGCAGGCGATTCTACAGCCTGTTCTTCACTCAAGGTAAAAGTTACACCGTACTCTGCTGAAACTTCGTCACAGCACTTTTTCACGTGCTTTCTTACGTCATTAAGCGTATAACATGGAAGAATGCGGCAGTCAAAGTAAATCACATCATCACCAGGAATTGTGTTCACATTCGGAACATTTGCTTCTTTCTTGGTCGGCTGAAACGTAGAGCGTTCCGGCGTAAAAAGCGGATTGCGCTCAGAAAGTTCTTTTTCAAGCGCATTTATCTTTAACGCCAGCGCACAGGACGCAAGATGAGCATTTACGCCTTCATCTGGTGTTGAGCCATGCGCCTGTTTGCCGTGCGTCTGCACTTTAAGCCACAAAAGATTTTTCTCAGCAACTTCAATAGTCTCGCCTTTCGGGTCGCCGCCATCCGGTGTTATGATCAAATCTTCTTTATTAAACAGATTGTGGTTCTTTACAAGATACTCTATGCCGTATTTTGAGCCGACTTCTTCATCTGCAACAAACAAAAGCTTTATTGTATATTCCGGCTGAATTTGCAGTGCGTTCAAAGCAAGAGCTGCCATTATTGAACAGACTGCGCCCTGCTGGTCGTCTTCAACACCGCGCCCAAAAAGCTTGCCGTCTTTCTGCACAACTTCAAACGGCGGCGTGTTCCACAGCTTTTCCTCGCCGGCAGGAACAACGTCAAGATGCGACATTATCCAAAGATTTTTGGCGGTTCTGCCTTTTATGGTTGCAACAAGGTTCGGTCTTACCCCGCTTGAAACGCGGCTGTCCGGCGCATCATAGTGCTTTAAGTCTTTTATGCCATGCGCAGCAAGGAATTCTTCTAAAGCCCTGCATTTTGCGCTTTCTCCGTCGCCGCCGCTTTCAGGTGCAAGTGCCGGGATTTTTGTCAAAAGCGTTTCAAGCTCAACAGCTGTTGCTGCGTTATTTTCAATGTATTCACATATTTTTTCAAAATTATTCATTCAGTGCCTCTTTCTTGGATTTTACCAAATGACCGAACCAAAGCGCAACCACTTATTAATAGAACAAATTGTTGATAAAGGCTTGATTCAGTTTTATACTGAAAAAAATGAACAATTCAACTATTAGAATTTTAACAAAAACAATGGAACAGAAAATTTCTGTTCTTCCTGAACGCATAAGGCCATGGACAACGGAATATAAAAATATTCCGCGCACTGCAATTATAACAGGTCAGAACGGATGCGGAAAAACTGCATTCCTGCTTTATCACAGCAAAGACAAAAATTTGATGTACTTTTCTGCTTCAAGCCCTATTTTTCCGCCTGAATCGCTTTATTCTTTTGTGGCAGACATTTTTATGATGGGCTACGACGGCGTTATAATTGATGATGTTCATTTTGCAAAAGACTGGAACAGCGGCCTTAAAGATTTATGCGACAATTATTCAGACAAAATTATTTGGGCAACCTGCTCATCTGAGCAGATTTTCCGAAAAAGCAAAGGCGAACTCTCAAAACGCTATACATCTATAAAAATGCCTCTGCTTTCGTTCAGAGAATTCCTTTTTTTAGAGACAGGCGAACTTTATCCGGTTTATGACTTTGCATCGAAAAACCTGCCTGTAGAGCCTGATTCAAAAATTCTTTCGCTTTTTAGAAAATACAGGGAATATGGAACACGCCCTGTTTATAAGCCCGACAATTTTGAAGACAAAGCTGTTGAGCTGATGAACGAAATTTTCTTTGCAGACATTCCGTTTTTTATGCACACTGCAAATGATGATAACCTCAGGCTTATGAAGGCAATTGCAAATTCGCTTTTGACATCAGGTTCACTGAAAATTCCTGTACGCCAGCTCTGCTCAGAATGGACAATAGGGCCGGAAAAACTTTATCAGCTTCTGCAAATCATGGAATCTTCGGGCATAATCAAAATTATAAGAGCAGAAAACGACATAAAGATTATGACAGCAGGCAGCAAGCTTTTTCTTTCTGATTCCTGCCTGTACAAGGCTTTTTGCAATGAAGAGGCAATAGAGCGCGAAGCTTTTGTCACGATGTGCTTTTCGCAGCTTGGCTACGAGATAGAGGCGTCAAAAGCAAAAAGCAGCATTATTGTTACAACTTCGCTAAGAAAGGGCTATAACCGCTACATCCTTGATATAGACGGAAACAACAAAAAAACAAGGCAGCACGATTTTCTGCTAAAAGATAATATTGATTTGGGCTCAGAAAACGTTATTCCGTTCTGGCTTTTAGGAATGATGTGGTAAATTAAAAAGCGGCCTGATTTATCTCAGACCGCTTTTTTTATGTTACTTGCTTAAGTTTTTCTGGTATGCCTGCCAGGTTGAACTTATGAGCGTGTCAATGTCTGAATACTGAGCTTTCCAGTTGAGCTTTTCTCTGGCATAAGCAGATGTTGCATAAAGACAAGATGGATCTCCCGGACGACGGCCTACATATTTTGCAGGAATCTCTTTTCCTGTTATGCGGCGGGCGGCTTCAACCATTTCGGTTACAGAAATGCCGGTTTCACTGCCAAGATTTACGGTAAGGCTTTCACCTTTTGTTGAAATATATTCAAGTGCCTTTACATGGGCGTCTGCAAGGTCTGCAACATGAACATAGTCGCGGATACAGGTTCCGTCCCTTGTATCGTAGTCATTGCCGAAAATTGACATTTCTTTTCTCATGCCGGCGGCAACTTCCATGATAACAGGAAGCAGATTTGCTGGATTCTGCTCAAGCCCGTAAAGCTCGCCTTCCGGGTCATAGCCTGCCGCATTAAAATAGCGCAGAGCAGCATATTTTAAGCCGCGGATCTGGTCGTACCAGGCAAGATAATGCTCAATATCAAGCTTTGTATAACCGTAGAAATTCTCCGGATTTGTAGGATGTTTTTCGTCAATCGGCAGATATTGCGGTGCGCCGAAAACTGCGGCAGATGAAGAGAACACCATTTTTTTGCAGTTGTGCTTTACTGCGGCATTCAAAATATTGATTGTTCCGATTATGTTATTTATAGCATATTTTTCAGGCACAATCATTGACTCGCCGGCAGCCTTAGATGCTGCAAGATGAATGAACGCATCAAAGCCGCGCTCAAAAGCAGCGTCAAGCTGTGCAGGGTTCAAAATATCACCATGGATAAAACCGCACTGTTTAAAAAGGTTCTGGCGCAGACCAGAAGAAAGATTATCAAAAACTGTAATTTCGTGATTTTTTTTAAGAAGAGCCTTTACAACGTGGCTTCCGATATAACCGGCGCCGCCGATAATTAAAACTTTCATTAATCCCCCGATTCATTATAAAGCATTTTATAGATTAATAATGCCGATACAGCCCCATTGGTTACGAGTTTTTACCAAAATACCAAAAGCAAACAGACAGCTTCTTGCATGCTGCGTAATCACTGCATTGTTTTTTTCATTCATTTCCTTTATACTGAAATATCATTCACATTTTTCATGATAGAGGAATCATTATGGTTATTCTTACATTGAACTGCGGAAGTTCTTCCGCTAAATATCAGGTTTACGACTGGGACAACAAAGATGTTCTTGCATCGGGCGTAGTTGAACGCGTTACACAAGAAGGTTCTGTTATCACTCATAAGGCAAAGGGTAAAGACAAGTTTGTAAAAGAAAGCCCATGCCCAACACACAAAGAAGCAATTGAATTAATTATCCAGGCAATTACAGACCCAAAAGTTGGCGTTATCAGCGACATGAGCGTTATTAAAGCTGTAGGTCACCGCGTTCTTCATGGCGGCGATAAGTTCACAAAATCTGTAATTTGTACACCTGAAATTATTGAAACATTCCGTTCTGTTCAGGACCTTGGTCCTCTTCATAATCCGGCAAACATCATGGGTATTGAAGCAGCTCAGAAAGTTCTTCCGAACGTTCCACATTGTGCAGTTATGGATACAGCATGGCACCAGACAATGCCTGCTACAAGCTTTATGTACGCTATTCCACATGAATGGTACGAAAAATATGCTGCTCGCCGCTACGGCTTCCATGGAACATCTTTCCTTTATACAGCAAAAAGAGCTTCAGTTCTTCTTCATAAAGAGCCGAAAGACACAAATGTAATCATTGCACATATCGGAAACGGCGCATCTATGTGTGCTGTTAAAAACGGCAAATGTTTCGACACTTCAATGGGTATTACACCGCTTGAAGGCCTTGTTATGGGAACACGCACAGGCGACATGGACCCGGCTCTTGCATTCTATATTATGCGCAAAACAGGCATGACACCTGCAGAAATGGACACAGCCATGAACAAGAAATCTGGTCTTCTTGGTATCACAGGCAAATATACAGACCGCCGCGACGTTCAGAAAGCAGCTGAAGAAGGCGATGAAAAAGCACAGCTTGCTGTTGAAATGGAATGCTACCGCCTCAAGAAATATTTTGGTTCTTACATGGCAGCTCTTGGCGGAGCAGAAGCAATCGTATTTACAGCAGGTGTAGGTGAACACGCACCACTTATCCGCGAAAAATGTCTTGAAGGTCTTGAATTCCTTGGAATCAAACTCGACAAGAAAAAGAACCAGCTTGCAAACTCAAGCAATGCTGAAACATGTATCAGTGCAGATGATTCAAAAGTTAAGATTTTCGTAATTCCGACTGACGAAGAGCTTGTAATGACAGAAGACGCATATGCTTTGATGAAAGGCACATACGATGTTCATACAAACTTTACATATTCTTTCCAGAGCCCGAATTATGTAAACAAGGCACGCGCTGAAGGCCTCAAAAAAGAGCTTGCTGAAAATCCGGCACTTGCAACTATTCTTGCAAAATAAGCTGATTTTTTTTAGCCTATAAATAGAAAAGGACTGTACTAAAATCATCAGATTTGTGGTACAGCCCTTTTTTTTGTCAAAACGATATTTCCATGTTAAAATGATTAAGCCGTCAAAAATAGAAACAAAACAAACGGAGGAATTCTCATGAAAATTTTTATTTATTTTGCGACTCTCTTTGCTTTTGTTTTTCTTTCTGCACTATTAATTCTTGTAATCCGCAAAAAAGGCAATAAATCAAATCAGAATCTGCTGATATTTTATATAATTTCGGTGCTTGGCTGGATTTTATTTTTGTTTTTTGAAGACGCTTCGCAAAGACTTGGTTATTACAGATCAGCATGGATTCTTGAACGCGGCAAATATTTCTTTATAACCCTTGTACCTATATGGATTCTTTTTATAGCCCGTTCACTCGCAAAAGACGGAAAAAATCTTGGCAAACTTTCATATCTTGTGCTAATCGATCCGATTGTTACACAATTCGGTCTTTGGACAAACAACAAATTTCATTTGTATTATTCTTCGTTTTCTGTAATGAACTGGTCTATCGGACTGCTCTCAGCAATACACATCATAATCTTTTTTACGATTATTTCAGTTTCAATTTTTTATCTCTGCTTTTTTTTAAAGAAAAGCGAAAAAGAAATGCAGCCGCAGGCTATAATTCTTATAATTTTTACGGCACTGCCTGCTCTTGTAAATATAGCTTTCATAGCAAAATCTGAAATTACACCATACGCCACACCAGTCTTTTTTGCGCTAAGCACATACGCGTATTACAAGGCTATTTCAAAGTATAATTTTCTTGAAAACACACCGCTTGTTCTGCGTTCAATTGTTGACCGTATTTCTTACGTTTATATTGTTCTTGACGAAGACCTTACAATCGTTGATTTTAACGAACCGGCTTTTTCTGCGTTTCCTTCTCACAGACTGAAAAAAGGAAATAATTTCCGCGAAATTATTGACGCATACAAGGCAATATTTGACTATGACAAAATCTTAAGCATTATTGCCGAAGCAAAAAGAACAGAAAAGCCTGTAAAAGCTGAAATTGTCTATCACCCGACCGAGCACAACGACACTGACCGCTTCTTTCAATGTGAATTTACCCCGATTTTTCAGAAAGGCAAGTACCGTGCCTGCATTCTCATGGGACAGGATATAACACAGTCTAAAAAAGCGTATGCAAGCTTTGTTGAGCAGGAACGTCTTTCGTCTATTGCGCAGATGATTGGCAGCGTTGTCCAGAATTTACGCGCACCTGTTCTGCGCCTTTCAAATTCAATGGAAAATATTTCCGGTATTATAGAAGAATGTCAGAATCAGGTTGACAGCAAATCTATCTCTACAGATGATTTCATAGAAATTGTCAGAGAAATAAAGCAGAATCTGCAAAGCCAGCGCGCAGGGCTTGAATCGTTTGAAAGCATTTTATCAGCAATAACAACACAAACCGAACGTCTTATTGTTGAAAATGACAAAATCTTTTCTTTGGCAGAACTTGTAACACGTGTTGAGATGCTTTTAAAAGAAAAGCTCAACGAGGCGCAGTGCACACTTAAAACGACAAACAACTGTTCGACAGCTTCCTGCATAAAAGGAGACATGAACAGTCTTGTTCAGATAATTCAGGCATTAATAATGAACAGCATCTACGCGTATAACGGCGCAGAAGGTCTCATTTATTTTACGCTTTCACCAAAGAAAGGACATGTAACGCTTTCTGTCTGTGACTACGCAGGGGGAATTCCACTTGAAATTCAAGACAAGCTGTTTAAGCAGGTTGTTTCAACAAAAGGCAAGCACAGTTCCGGCATAAGCCTTTACATGGCGCATGCTACAATCATCGGGCATTTTCAAGGCAAAATGTGGTTCACCTCAAAGCAGAACGAAGGCTCGGAGTTTTTTATTGAGCTTCCGCTTGCAAATTCTGAAGCAGACGAAGAATCTGAGGAATAGATTTAACAAGCGGAAATTTCAGTTTAAGACAGGGCTTCTAAGGCTGCGGCACATCCTTCCCAGCGAGCGTTAAGTTTTTCCAGCTTTTGAGCAGCTTCTTCTATCTTTTTTTGCACAGCTGAACTTTTTGCGCCGTCAGAATAAACCGCAGGAAGGGCAAGCTCTGCCTCAAGAGCAGCTTTTTCTTCTTCTGCCTCTGCAATAGCGTTCATCAGCTGTTCTTCTTCACGTTCAAGCTTTTTCTTCTCATTTTTGCGGCGCTTTTCTTCTTCCCAGCTCAGCTGTGAAGATGGAGCGTCATTTTTCTGCTGCGCACCAGCCTGCGCGGCGGCTTTTGCTTCATTTGTGCTTGTGTCAACCGGCGCTCCTGCCTGTTCTGCAGCGAGGCGTTCCATATAATAGCGGTAGTCGCCTGCAAAAAGTCTTGCAGAGCCGGGTTTAAGCTCAATAACGCGTGTCGCAAGATTTTCAATAAAGCCTCTGTCATGAGAGACGAACAGCACAGTGCCGCCGAAATCTTTTAGAGCATCTAAAAGCACGTCTTTTGACGTTAAATCCAAGTGGTTGGTCGGTTCGTCCAATATCAAGAGATTTACCGGTCTAAGCAGCAGCTTAAGCAATGCAAGGCGGCTTTTCTCTCCGCCCGAAAGCACAGAAACCTGTTTATAGACATCATCTCCGCGGAATAGAAACGCGCCGAGCATGTCGCGCACTTTTGGGATTAACTCAAACGGTGCTTCTGATTCAATTGTTTCAAGCACAGTCTGTGTGCCCTGCAGCTGTTCCGCGCTGTCCTGCGAGAAATAGCCGATAGAAACTCCAGAGCCAAGCTTTACTTCGCCTGAATAATCCGGATCATGACCAGCCGCAATGCGGAGCAGAGTCGTCTTGCCCGCGCCGTTACGGCCTGCAACAACAAGCCGCTCACCGTTTTCAAGCACAAAATCAAGATTTTTGATTACGCAGTTAGGCTCTAAATTTTCAGCAGAAGGCGGATATGTCTTTGAAAGATTGTTCACTGTAAGCACAAGTCTGCCCGAATGCGGCGCGGGCGGAAAGCTGAAGTGAATCTTCTTTAAGTTTTCCGGAATCTCGATACGCTCAATCTTCGCAAGCATTTTCATGCGTTCCTGCGCCTGCGCGGCTTTTGTTGCCTTTGCACCGAAACGCCTGATAAAATCTTCAAGCTTCTTAATTTCAGCCTGCTGAAGCTCGTAATTCGCCATAAGCTGGTCTAATTCAGCCCGGCGCACTTCTTCGTAATGCGAATAATTGCCTGAATAGCGGTGCAAAGCGCCGTTAAAAAGCTCGTAAACTTCATTAACAGTAACATCGAGAAAATAGCGGTCGTGGCTTACAATCAGAAAGCCGCCCTTAAAATCAAGCAGCCACTGTTCAAGCCAGGTGCGCGCCTCAATATCAAGATAGTTCGTCGGTTCATCAAGAAGCAGAATGTCGGGCTTTTCCAGAAGAATTTTGGCAAGGGCAATACGCATCTGCCAGCCACCTGAAAACTCTGACACAGGGCGGCAAAAATCTTTCTGCGAAAAACCAAGTCCTAAAAGAACCTGCTCGGCAAGGGCTTCTCTTCTGTACCAGCCCGATTCTTCAAGTTCAGTCTGAAGCTCATGGTATTTTTCAAGCAGAGCCGCATTTTTTGAATCGTTCTGAGCGTATTCTTCTTTTTTAAGCTCATCGCCAATAAGATCAAGTTCTTCTGCCAGCTTGTGACCGTATTCAAAAGCCCTGTCGGCTTCTTCTTTTAGGGTTGAGTCTTTAAAGACAATGCCAGACTGCGGCAGATATGCAATGCGTGCATCTTTTTGAATGGCACGATCGCCTGCGTCCGGTTCAATTGTTCCGGCAAGAACCTTCATCAAAGTTGATTTACCGGAACCGTTTGCACCTGTTAAAGCAGCCTTGCTGCCTGCAGAAAGGTAAACAGTTGCTTCTTTTAGAATGTCTCTGTCACCAAATGCAAGCGAAACTTTTGAAAACTGAACGAAAGCCATTATTCATTTCCAAAGAACAGAATTATTGCGTTTGTTCCGCGGGCAGTTACAACATTATCTTTGATTGTTGCCGCAGTTGTTTCCTCAAGACGGATTCCGTTTGATTCCAGCTTGTAAAGGAAGCGCACAGGCTTATTGTTTTTGTCAAATGTGAAAGTTACCACGCCGTCATAAACAGAGGCTATCGAAGCATTTACAAACATATCAAAAGAAATTCTACCTCTGTCGCCAGACTGAGACGGAATTACAGACGGAACAAGCCGCTGATAAGAAGACCAAGAGAAGGTTCCATCTTCAAGCAGAAGCAGGTCACCGTAATTTGAGCTTGAGAATACAGAACCTGCCATCAGGAATCTTGCAAGCAAGGCTGAGCGGCGTTCTTCTTCAGCAGAAATAATCTCTTCGATTGTAGAAGAAAGCTGAACAAGAGTTTCAGTCTTCTGTCTGCCTTTAGAGTCAGTATACTGCAAGCCAATTGTATTATTCTTTTTAAGACTGATTGTAATATTTGTGCCTTTAAAGCGGTAGTTTCCGTTTTCAAGTTTTTCTGTTCCCGCATATTTCCATGTCTTGAAAACGTCGGCAATTTTAAGCTCAATTGTGCCTGTTTCTTTGCCCGGGTTAAAATAGTAATTATTCTGAAATTTACGGATATCAACCTGATTATTATTTACCATTGTCAGATATTCTTCAGGATACCAGATTGAATCAAGAACTGTTTCAAGAGCTTCATCATAAACTACTTCAACTTCTTCGTTCTTCTGAGGCGAATTTTCATCAAAAAGTTTGAGGTTATACGAGAAACACCAGCCGGTAGTTCCGTCTGAGGTCAAAACCCAAAGCCAGTCGCCTTCAAGCGGTTTAGAACCTGACATAGGAGGAGTTCCTGTGCCTTTTTTGAGAACCTTGAGGTTTTCACCTTTTCTAAGTCTGTACACCTGACGCGCTGTATTTACCGGCTCATAACGGACAGGCAGACCGTCTATAGCAACAGAAGCATACACGCTCTGGTACTCTCTGTATGAGTCATAAGCTCTTATAGCTTTGCTTCTGGCTGTCGGGTTGGTAATCTGCCAGAAAGGCACTTCCAATTTCTGCTGAGAGCCCGGTGTTCCAATAACGTAAACCTGGCTGATATTCGATTTAATATAAACTTGAACCAAATCTCCGTCATGAAGCCCAGCTTCAGGAAGAGACCATAACAAAACGCTGTATCCAAGTTTTTTTGAACATGAACTACATAATAAAGAACAACACAAAACTGCTGCTAAAATGAGTGTCTTCAAACAATTAGAAAATTTCATAAAGCAAGCATAACATAGAGCACCACTTTTTGGAAGAGTGCAGGAAAGCACAAAAAAAAGCCCTGAACGTATTCAGGGCTTTTTGTTAAGCGGCGTCTGCTTTATTTGTTGCCGTTAATTGCAATTGTGCGTGGTGCGCTTTCAACTTTGCGCGGAATTGTGATTGTCAAAACGCCGTTTGCAAAAGTTGCATTAACAGCGTCTGCATCAATGTCGTTAGGCAATGTAAAGCGTCTTACAAATTCCATAGAAGTACGCTCTCTGATGAGCCATTCGCCTTCTTCTTTGGCTTCTTCTTTCTTTTCTGTCTTTGTCTTCTTTGCAGAAGAAATTGAAAGCAGGTTGTCTTTCAAGCTGATTTCAACGTCTTTATCTGTAAGACCAGGCAAATCCATATCCATCAAATAAGCTGTTTTTGTTTCTTTTACGTCAACTTTTGGAGCAGCCATTCTGGCAGCAAAAGTTTTTCCTGATGGAAAGAAGTTACCCATTGTCTGATTCATCTCATCAAATGCATCAAGCAAACCGTCTGAAAAACGTGGATTAAAAATACTAAGTGTGTTCATATATAAACCTCCAATATTTATTTGCATTTTAATTTGTACGCGCTCTGCGTACACTAACTATATTGCAAATAGCGTGCCAACTTTTGTTCTGCATATGAAAAAAACAGCTGATTTTTTGCTTTATATGGCAGATTTTACCTAGAACTACATAATTCTTTATATAACAAATATTTATCTTTTGTTTGATGGAAAAACCGGAAAAATTGGCGATTTTTTCAGTTTTAAGAAAGCCTTGGTTTCTTGTGAAGTTTCGGGCTTAATTTGTGTGCATAAAGAACCAAAAATGCCTGTAAAACAAGAGTGGCTGCTTTTTCTGTAACTTTTTGCGCACTTGTGTCATAACGAAACATCAAAGATGTATCAAATTGACTCATATTTTAAAGAAATATTTATCTTATAGGAAAAAACAGCAAAACATTGTATTATTATTTATATGAAGAAACATAAGAGTTATTCACTTATATTATCAATTGTTTTGTTCACCATGCTCGGAATTGCCGTTATTCTTCAGTTAAGGTCTTCTCTGACAATGCAGAAAATTGAAGAGCAGAGACTTTCGGTGCGGCTCTCTGACGATGTTCACTATCTTGTTGAAACAATCAAAGAAGATTTGTTTTTTCAGTCTTTTTTAACGAATACACACCGTACAAATTTTGCAGATGCGCTGATTTCGTTTGCCGGCTTTGAATATGCGTTTTTTCAGTGGCAGGGTCAGCAGGACACACCAAACCTTTTTGATTCGCTTTATGTTTATTCTCAAAGACTGAATAAAATGTACACATGGACAGGCGCTTCATTTAAAGAAACAACTGTCTCGTCTGTAGAAATTCTTGATCCAATAATAAAGCTGATTCAGTACAGCTCAGAGTTTCAGTCGCAAAAAATTGTAGAGCTGAAAACAGGCCAGATTCTCATTATTGAGTCGCTTTATCTTGCGGAACAGGACAGCAAGCTTTATATTCTCAGTTTTATCAACAAACAAGAATTTGCCTATAACCTTGTGCCCTACAATACGGAGCAATGTGTACAAGAATCGTCTGATTTTTATTTCAGAATCCGTGATATTGAGAGTGATCAGGTTCTTTATAAAAGTGACCCGGACTGTCCGCCGCACTTTTTTAACAACCCGGATTTTTCAATGCCGCTTATACAGTTTGATGATTCAATTTCGATGATGCCGACCCAAAAAAACACTACAAACCCGAACATAAATCAGGCAGAGCTTCTTGAAAAATTCTATAATATTGTTGAAACACCGTATCAGCAGGAAAGACTGATTCTTGAAGTTATTCACCGCCAGGGTTCTCTGATGAAAGCAAGTTCACGCAATATGATGCTGACTTTTATTTCTTCTATTCTTGTTCTGCTTGTAATCGGCGTAACGATGATTCTTTTTGTAATAAACATGCGCAAAGCTGAACGTCTTGCAACGCATCAGCAGGAATTTATTTCAACAATTACGCACGAACTGAAAACACCGCTTGCCGTTATTTCGTCGGCGGCACAGAATATGAGCGACGGCATTATTACCTCAAAAGAACGCATACGCTATTACGGTAACATGATTAATAAAGAAAGCAAAAGGCTAAAATCTACTATAGAATATTTCCTTTTGTACTCAAAAATAACAACTGGTACCAATCTTAAGCACGAAAAGCATGATTTGTGCGAGCTGCTTCAAGACGAAATATCGCACTGGGAACTGCCCTGGAAAAATGATGATTTTGAAATACATACTGACTTGCCTGCCCAAAAAGTGCCTGTCTATTGTGACAAAACGGCAATTCTCAGCGCAATAGACAACCTCATTTCAAATGCCTATAAACATTCAAAAGACGGAAAATACACAAGCATCAGCCTTAAAATAGAAAACTGCCCGCTGAAGATTACCCGCCATGTTTTTGCACCGCAAAACGTAAAGCAGGCTGCTGTTATCCGCATCTCTGACCACGGCGAAGGAATTCCCAAAAACGAGCAGAATTCTATTTTTGAGCCTTTTGTACGCGGAACTGCGGCACATAACCATCAGATAGAAGGCAGCGGAGTCGGCTTAAATCTTGTTAAGAGAATTATGAACCTTCACGAGG
Organism: uncultured Spirochaetales bacterium; assembly: GCA_946406925.1. Taxonomy (GTDB): domain Bacteria; phylum Spirochaetota; class Spirochaetia; order Treponematales; family Treponemataceae; genus UBA1240. Next base: position 13,671 of record CAMJMF010000007.1, read on the forward strand.
GGCTGGTTCTTCTTGAAAGCTCATCGCCTTCTGGTACAACTTTTGCTCTGGTTTTTCCTGTTATTTCTGAAAATACAGAGAATTAAGGCGTATTTCCATTTTACATGCAAGAAAAACTGTAAAAATGCTTGCTCGATTTTACAAAATGAATATAATATAAAGAGGCAGGAATTCGATTTTTTAGGAGGATACAATGGGCAAAAAAATTCTCATCGTTGAAGACGAAGAAGGATTGCGCATTACAATGGGCGACAGGCTTGCATCCGAAGGCTACCACGTAATTGAAGCAAAGACAGGAACACAAGGTATTGAATACGGTCACAATGAAACTATTGATTTGATAATTCTTGACATTATGCTTCCGGAAGTTGACGGCTTTACCGTTTGCAAAAAGCTCAGAGAAGACGGCATCTTAACTCCGATTATCATTTTAAGTGCAAAAAGCCTGCTTGAAGACAAAGTTACAGGTCTTAAGACAGGAGCAGATGATTATATAACAAAGCCATTTGAAATGGCAGAACTTCTTGCTAGAATTGAAGTTCAAATCAGAAGAGGCGAGGCTATAAAGGCTGTTCATTCAAGACAACAAGATGATGAACCTGCAGACCTCACAATCAACCTTCGCCGCGGTTATATGGAAGTTCATGGTCAGGAAGTTCCATTGCTGGCTCAGGAAATTAAACTGCTTGATTATATGTATCTTCATGAAGGCGAAGTTATTTCGCGCGACACACTTCTTGATGAAGTTTGGGGCTATGAAGAGAAAGTAAGCACAAGAACTATCGATGTTCACGTTGCACGTCTGCGCCAGAAAATGGACGACGCAAAAGGTGTTCCAAGATATATCCAGACTGTCCGCGGAATCGGCTACAAATTCACTTCACCAAGAAGCGGTTCTTCAAGATAGTCTTTTTCATAACGAAGGAAAGCAGCGCGCGAAATATTCCGTCCGCCAAAACGGGCGATATGATCCGTATAAATCTGCGAATCAATCAATTTGCCGCCTGCTTTCCTGAATGCTTCCACAAAAATACAAAACGCAGCTTTAGACGCATTTTCCACATGCGTAAACATTGATTCACCAAAAAACACAGATCCAATCAGCACACCATAAAAGCCGCCTGCTAATTTGCCGTCAAGATATGCTTCAACAGAATGCGCAAGCCCGCATTCATGCAGCTTTGTATAAGCTTCTATCATGTCAGGGCGAATCCAAGTGCCCTTCTGCCCGCTGCGCTCTGCGGCTGCACAAAATAAAATAACTTCTTTAAAAGCTTTGTCCATAGAAAATTCAAAAACATTTTGGTTCAGCACGCGGCGGAGACTTTTTGGAACATGCAGCTCTTCCGGAAAAAGCACAAAGCGCGGATCAGGCGACCACCACAAAATAGGGTCTTCTTCATTAAACCAGGGAAAAATGCCCTGCAAATAGGCAGAGCGGAGCATTCCAGGAGAAAGATTGCCGCCGACTGCAACAAGACCGTCATCAGACTGCTCAGGTAAAGGAAACTGAAAATAATCATCTATTCCCAAAACGGGAAAATCACTGTCGTTTCGATTTGCGTCCATATTTCAACGTGATTTCACCGTTCTTAAAATCACAGGTAACTGTTCCGCCTTCAGACAGGCGCCCAAAAAGAACTTCATCAACAAGTTTAGAAGAAATCTTTTCATCGATTATGCGGCTGATGTTTCTTGCGCCGAATTCAATTGAATAGCCTTCTTCAGCAAGATATTCTGCGCATTTATCAGTAACTGAAATTTTTACGCCCTTATCAGCTAGTCTTGCAGAGAGTTTCTCAACTTCTTTATGAGCTATTGAAACCATAATCTCTTTGCTTAAATGCTCAAAAGGAATAACTGCATCAAGCCTGTTTCTGAATTCAGGTGTGAAAATCTTTTCTACAGCTTCATTTACAGCGGACGTGCCGATGGTACGCTCGCCGAAACCAATCAAAGACTTTGAAACACTTTCAGCGCCGGCATTGCTTGTCATTATCAGGAGGACATTGCGGAAATCAGCTTTTCTGCCCTGATTGTCTGTCAGTGTTGCATAGTCCATCACCTGAAGAAGAACATTGAAAATATCTGCATCAGCTTTTTCTATCTCATCAAGCAGAACAAGCGAATTAGGCTCGTGTCTTACAGCGTCTGTTAAAAGTCCGCCTTCTTCAAAACCGACATAGCCGGGCGGTGAGCCGATCAGGCGACTTACAGTATGCTTTTCCTGATATTCGCTCATGTCAAATCTATGCAGAGTAAGCTGTAAATTTTCGGCAAGGGCTTTTGCCAGTTCTGTTTTACCAACGCCTGTAGGTCCTGCAAAAAGAAAACAGCCCATAGGTTTGTTGGCATCGCGGAAGCCGGCTCTTGCTCTTTTGACAGCAGCCGCAACAGTTGAAACAGCAGTATCCTGTCCCAAAACAGACTTTTTAAGCGACTGCTCAAGATTTTTCAGCCTGTCTTTTTCATTTAGTGTAGCTGTCAATTCCGGCAGATGAGCCATTTTGGCTGTAATGCGCTCAATGAGATTCTCATCTATAATTGCGGCTGCTTCAGTTTTTTCAGCTTGTTCAGATTGTGCAGTCTGCGGATGAAGGCGCAGAAAAGCGCCGGCTTCATCAATTATGTCAACAGCCTTGTCCGGCAGAAAGCGCTCTTTCATATAAAGCCTTGAAAGCTTTACAGCTTTTTCTAGAGCTTCTGCTGTGTATTTTACGTTATGGAATTTTTCAAGGCGGGGCGAAATGCCCTGCAGAATTTTTACAGATTCTTCATCAGAAGGCTCTTCGATATCGATTTTCTGAAAACGGCGCGCCAAAGCATGATTTTTCTCAAAATACTTTGTATATTCCTCGTAAGTTGTTGCACCCATACAGCGGACGGTTCTTGAAGAAAACAAATTTGAGAACAGGCTCGCACCGTCCAAAAGACCGTTTGAACCGCTTCCAGAGCCGACAATCGTATGTATCTCATCAATATAAAGAATTACATTTTTACGGCGCAGCAATTCATCAGAAAGCCTTTTTATGCGTTCTTCGAATTCGCCGCGGAATTTAGTACCGGCTAAAAGAACACCGACATCAAGCGAAAGCAGCGAAAAATCTTTCAGCAAATCAGGCACTTTGCCGTCCGCAATGCACTGTGCAAGCCCGTAGGCAAGCGTCGTTTTGCCCACACCCGGTGCACCGACATGAACAGGATTGTTCTTAGTGTGGCGGCAGAGAATCTGCAAAGTTCTGTCAATTTCTGCTTCTCTGCCTATAAGTTCGTCCAATTCGCCGTTACGTGCTTTTCCAGTCAAATCTACAGTAAAACGCGCAATCATTGAGCGGCGGGCTTTTCTTGCAGAACCGTCCGGAGTATCATCTGCCATAGGATTTGCATCGCCATTTTCCGGCTGGGCCTGATTAAGCTCATTTTCCATTTCGCTTATATTCAGCAGTTTCTGCTCAGCAAGCTTCATCAATTCCTCAAACGAATTGACAGCCTCAGTCTCTTCTTTCCGGCTTATTTCTGAAGAATCAGGATTTTCGACGTCCACAAATTCGTTTTCGCGGTTTTCCTCATTCTGGAACTGATAAGTTATTCCGCTTATCAGCTCAAGACGGTTCACGCCGGACGCTTTAAGGTAATATGAAGCGTATGTCTTGTCATTGTCATAAATGCTTATTAAAAGGTCTTCAAGCCCGATTGAAGGTTTTTCACAGGAAAGGCAGTGCTGTGTAGCTCCAATGATAACATTCTGGAAACCAAGGCTCTCAATAGTTTCACCTGCAATCAATACAGGAATATTCAAATCAATATATCTGTACAGATTGTTTTTGACTGTTGAAACATCTGAACCGCATGACTCAAGAAGGCTCTCTATTTTTTGTTCTGACAACAAAATAAGCAGAAGATGCTCTGCCGTCAGGAACTCATGCCGGTGACGTTCAGCGTAATCTTTTGATTTCTGCAAGGCAAGCTGTGCTTGCGGCGAAAACTTCATCTACACTTTCTCCATTGTGCATCTTAAAGGGAATCCGTTGGCACGCGCATTTGAATGAACTATTTCAATACGGGTAGCTGCAATATCAAAAGGATAAACACCGACGATGCCTTTGCCCTGCTTGTGAACACTCTCAGTGATTTTTACTGCTTCCGACTGTGATTTATGAAAAATTTTAACAAGAATCAGTTCTACAAAATCTTTTGTTGTAAAGTCATCATTAAGCAAAATAACTCTGTAACCAGGCGGCTCTTCAAGCCCGAATTCATTTATTGTAGTTGTATCAAACTGATTTTCAAAAGACAAACTCATGTGCTTAATATATAGTAACTGCAATAAATTGAAAAGCCCACCTGAAATATGGGCTTTTCAAAGTTTATGCCGTCTTATGCGTCTTTCATTGATACAAAACCAAGACTCAGGAGAATAAACAATATAATGTAGATAACAAAGCAGACCGGCAGAGCAACCCAGCCGACCGAACCGATTAATGCCATAAGCAAAAGACTGATAACATAGCGGCAGAAACCGAGCAGGAAATACGCAATTACAGCAAAAAACGGTACAGAAAAAAGCCACCAGAAGTGAACAAACTGCTTCTTTGAAATCTTGAACTGCCATGCAAGAATTGCGGCAATAAGCGCCATAAAAATAAACATAAATGGCTGTGCAAGTCTTGTTGTAAGCGCATGGAAGAATACTTCAAAAGAAAAACCATATTTCTTTGCTTTTGAACAGAATCCCGCAAGTGAAATCAGAGACATAGTATCTGTTCCCTGCGATGCATCCATAATCTGAAGAAAATCTTTGAAAGGCAGAGGCAGAACATAAACACTGCGGTTTTCACGCTCTGCTGTCTTACCCTCATAGAAAATAGGTGCAACTTTGACAAGCCTGTCATCTCTATGAACACAATTTATAATAAGATACGGAACTGTTTTCTGTTTCTGGTCTTTTACAATCCTCTCATAGTAAGGGCTGATCTTTTCAGCATTTTCTGCAATAAGTTTTGCATAAGGCACATAGAAGTTCTCTTCAATATTTTTGTCTTTGTCATATGAAATAATATGAAGTCCGCGCAAATATTGAACATATCTGCCGCTGTCTTCTATAGAGGTCATGCCTTTAATGCCGACTATAAGCAGCGTATCGTCTGGTCTTGTAACTGCAAAATGAACATTGCGCACAGACTCAAAAGGCTGAAGGTCATACGTTTCATCAATAAAGAAGCACTGGTTTCTAAGCTCATACTCTGCAATTGCAAGATAGCGGTTAACATCCGGGTCAATTGTTGAGTCTGAAGAATTAAGCAGCTCTCTGAAAGTGTAATAAGCCTGAAGATAATCTTTAGTAGTAATTGCAGCATAGCCCTTCTTTTTTAGAGCATACATTGCTTCAGAAGGACCGCCGAGGCTTGAATCTGCTGTCTGAAGATTTTCCCATGCTTTTGCGGCAATGCTTTTTGCTTCATCAGTATGAACATTCGGCTCGTTGCCGTAGGCGTCTAATACAAGTGTCGCATAATAATGCGCATCAAAAAAAGAACGGTCGTTATAAGCTTTTCTAGCTCTTTCAATAAGTTCCGGCACAGGAATATTCACTTCAATTACGTTATCTTTTCCTGCCGGCGGAAGCGAGCCGGAACGTTTTGGTGAAGCTTCTGCATGGCTGGCCTCAATTTCAGTCTGAAGCAAAATGTCGTTAAGCTCTTTAGAAGCAGGGTCAATGCGCAAAGCCTGACGAGCAAATAATTCAGCCTCTGTGTAATTGCCCAAAGCAAGATGATTCTTTGCTCTTTTAGAAAAGTCCTTGAAATCAAGCGAGGCATTTGTAATTGCTGTCTGATTTGACTTCATAAGCGGAAGCAGCACTTCTGTAGCCGCAACCGAAAGCACAAGACAGCAAATCATTATTACAAAAACGCTGCGCAAAAACTTGAGCATTTCAGACTTGCCCTTTACTCTTTCAGCTTTCATCTCTTTGGCAAAAACCCAAGAAAATGAAACCATAAAGCCCGAAATTTCAAGTGCTGAAAAAATCGAAAAGAAATAGAAGCAGGCTGTATTTATTTTGTACCGTGTTTCAAAAATGGGAATAATTTCCGCAGGAACTCCTTTTATAAAGGCAAACGCACAAACAAGTAAAAAGGAAATTGAAAAATAAATAACAAAGAAAAATCCTACCCGTCCGGTTATTGACTTCATAGCTAAGCTCCAAAACGTTTTTTTCTTAAGAGATGAGCGATAAGCCCAAATACAGAACCCAAGAGAAGCAGCAATAAATTAAGTATTACTGGGAATATCAGATTTACTGTATCAGCAGGAAGCCAGTCGCTCATAAACATTTTTGCAGGCATCATCTGCTGTGTACAAAGCGCAAAATAATTGGCTGTAAGCACACCGACAAAAGACAAAATCATCAAAAATACGCTCAACAGCGGCCACGAAGAAATGAACGAAATACCCCAAAGCGCAAACAATGCAAGCGCAATTGAAGCAAGACATAGATACGGCAGCCATCCGCGGTTATAGACCTGATAAAAATAATCAGACATCTGCTTTAAAGCATTTATCGGCAATGAAAGATAAACCGGCATTGCAAGCTCATTTTTTATAAGCAGGTCTGTCTTTGTCTCATTCTGGGAAAACTGAAGGCTGCTGTGCTTGAAAGTTTCAAAAAATCTTACGTCCTGCTGATAAAGCGGCTGATAAACGCCGGAAGCAGTGTATGTATGGTCAATTGCCGTATAATAATAAACACCTGTTTCAGTTGTTCTAAAATAGCCCGGTGTCTGAATTACGTCTTTGTGCAAATCCTGCAAAGCCTCGTTACGTTCATTTGAAAGACCGTACATGTTCATTTTTAAGCCGAAGTCCACAGGAATTATTACGACGAAGACAAGAGCTGTAAGCCCAACCATGCAGAGCAAAGAAACAACATTATGCCAGTGGTGGCGCACAAGAAATTGAAAGCTCAACAGCAGAGCCAGGATTCCGGCAAATGGCGCTATTTCTATAAGCCCCTTCAGGAACGGCTGCAAGAGAAAAACCTTTGTATTCTGACCGGCACACAGCAATGAACAGCTTTCATTCAGCATGTACACAAATGCCAGAAAAACAAGAGAAATCAGAAAAAAAAGAAAAAACTCCAAGATAAGAGAAACAACCTTTTTCACCCTTATAGAATATCACGAAGTATAAACAAAAACAACTAAAACAAGACAAAAACATAAAACTATAAGTCTTTATGTATCATTATTTTCACCTGTAAAGAATATGCTTTAATAAGTTTAGAAAAAACACAAACAAGTTTTCCACAACTTATCCTTTGTAAAATCTTCATTTTTCAGAAAGATTTTACAATTTTATATATTGACATATATTTTTCGTTGTAGAATAAGAAATTATATTTTCTTGTATTATATATACTTACAAAGTATATTCTAATTATTAAAAAAGGATAATCATCGTTTCATCTTTTTTTCCACAGAAAAGTCAAGTTTTCCCCAAATCTTTTATAAGTTTTCCACAAGTTATCAACATTGAGGGTAAAGGGGAATCTGCATTATTTGTCAAGCTTTTTTAAATATTTTTTCTATACTTTATTTAAACAAAAAAAAGAGCCTGAAAAATCAGGCTCTTTCTATATGACTTGAAGTTTTGCTTAACCTAAAGAAACTTCTCCTCTTGAATCTATGGCTATTATTGACTTGCATTCAGAACATCTGAAACGACCAGGCTTTGTTGCTTTCAGTTTCTTTGAACATACAGGGCAGCCAAAAACCTTAGGGAACAATTCAGATTCATCAGCTGAATCCTGATGGAAATAATTGATAGCATCAGTGATATTGTCTTTAATATTAAAGAACTGAGAAAAACCTAAAAGCTGGAAAACCTCATAAACTTTCGGCTGAATATCAAGAAGAACGACATCGCCGCCTTTTGGCTTAACCATCTTCAAGAAAGCGGTAAAAGAGCCAATTCCTGTTGAAGAAACATAGTTCAAAGCAGCACAATTCAAAATCAAATTAATATATCCTGCTTCTACAACCTTAGCTCCACGCTTTAAAAAGAAAGCCGAATTATAAGTATCGATATAACCGTTCAAATACAAGACGATACAAGAAGGGTTTTCCTCAGGCCGCTCAAGCGTAATACGCAAGCTGTCGTCTTTTTCTTCATTAAAACCTGGAACGATGTCATCATTGTTAGCCATATACTCACCGCCATGAAAGATTTTCAAAAAACTTTTAATAAATAAGAAACTCTCAAAAAAAATTTGAAAATTTCTTAAACGATACAGAAAATATACACCCTTTTTCTATCTGTTGTCAAATCTTAAAAAGATTTTCATTATTTTTTTACGTTTTGAATTCTGATTTTTTCTGGTGTTCACTTTTAATTTTAACTTTGCTATATTTACAGCAAATGAACCAATCCGAAAACACAAAAGAAGCTGTAATTATTCTCTGCAGACCCGAAGAAAGCCGCAACGTCGGCTCCGTATGCAGGGCAATGAAAAACATGGACATACATAATCTGCGCATAGTCGGAAAAAAAGAAGACTATGACGAGGAAAAAGTCTCTGTCCTTTCGGTTCATGCCTTTGATATATGGCAGAATGCCGTCTTTTTCAGTTCAATCACAGAAGCCTGCGCCGACTGCACATGGATTTGCGGCACAACCAGACGCCGTGGCAAAAACCGCAAAGACTGGCTGCTATTGCCGGAAGAATTTGCAGAACGTTATTCGAATATCCCGGAAGGCAAGGTCGCAATTGTTTTCGGCAACGAACGCACCGGCTTAACAGACGAAGAACTCGCAGAATGCAACTCAGGCATAGTTATTCCGGCAAACGGCAGAGACGGTTCGCTGAATCTTTCTCATGCAGTTCAGATTTTGTGCTATACGGTTTTTCGCGCGGAAAAAACCATGTCAGCAGGTTATACGCCCGTAACACAGGAACGCCTTTCAAAAACAATTACCACAATCGGCGACAATCTTCAAAAAATGGGTTTTTTCTCTATAACAGGCAGACCGGACATGGAACTTTTCTGGAAATCTGTACTTTCGCGCGCATCCCTTTCTGAAAGCGAAGCAAAATACATCGAAAAGACTTTCACAAAAGCCGCCGGGCTTTTTAAGAAGTCTCAAGAAAGCTAATCAAAAGAAATATGCTCCGGGCATACTAAATCTCTTTCGCATAACGAAACAGCGCGGTACACGCAGTTTTTCAGCTCGCGTATATTTCCGGGCCATTCATAAGAAAGCATCTTTTCAACGGCGTCCGGCGAAAAATAATATTTATTGTAATCAGGCTTTACTTTCAAGAAATGTTCAATAAGCAGCGGAATATCTTCCGGACGTTCCCGCAGCGGCGGTATTTTCAGCTTGAGCACAGAAATGCGGTAATACAAATCCTGCCTGAAAAGTTTCTGCTGAATATTTTCTGAAATATTCGCATTGGTTGCGCATATCAGGCGCACATCATATTTTACCGGCTTTACAGAACCTATGCGGTACAGAACGTCGCTTTCACACAGCTTTAAAAGCTTTGCCTGCACAACTTTTGACATTTCGCAAATTTCGTCAAGAAAAAGCGTACCGCCGTCTGCCTGCTCAAAATAGCCGGGCCTGTTCCCCGCGCCTGTGTATGCGCCGTTTACAGAGCCCATAAGCTCACTTTCGGCTATTGTATCAGGAATAGCGGCAGAATTGACTGAAATAAAGGGGAATTTCGCTCTTTTAGAATTTTCATGTAACAGACGGGCTATAAACGTTTTTCCTGTGCCTGATTCGCCTTCAATGAGAATAGGCTCGTCTGTCTGGCTTATACAGGCAAGCTTCTTTTTTAAGGCAATAACCGGCTCAGACGTTCCAAGCAGTGCATCAAAATTATCAGCCGGCTTTTTTGCACCATTGCAGACACCAGTGTTTTCAATTTTCCAGTCAGATGAAACGCTCCGCAGACTGCCGCTTGTGTCGTTTATAACATACTGACTTATGCATTTTTTTAAAACAATTGAAGAAACCGGAAACTGAAGGACTGTAACAAGTTTCTGGTTGCAAAACATTTTTCTTACAGATTCGAATAACCGCAAAGAAACAAGAAGAACAACAGGTGTTTCTATTTTGCAGGTCTTAAGTTTTTCCAAAAACGACATTCCTGCGAACGTTTCATCAGAAACATCAAAAACGCAGCAGTCATATCTTGAAAGATTATCAACGTCAACACTGTCCATGCAAAAAAGCCGGCTTATACCACAGATTTTCAAATCTTCAAAAAAAAGCTGTAGAACCTGCGAGGAATTACTGAATAATAAAACCACCGGCATCTTCATGGCAAAAGCTTATTCAACAGGTTTATTCTTCTTGAAAATACGGAACCACAAGAGAGAGAGCTTGTACCAGAAATATGGAAATATCAAAAACAGCTTCAGCGGATTTTTGATAATTTCCGGCCAAATCTCAAGCCCTTTTTCAAAGGTCTTAGGATTTACATATTTTTTCCGTTTTGAAAAAATATCAAGTACATCATTGTCTGCTATAAAAATGCTTGAATTAAAGCAGTTTCTGCGGCGGTAAACCCAGCGTTCAGGGTTCTTTATTCCACTGCCAATCAGAACAACGGCAGGAGAAGCTTTGAACATTGCAGCTATAATGTTCTTCTCTTCCATTTTGTCGTAGTAGCCGACGCATCGCCCTACAATCTGAATGCCTTCAAAAGTAGATTTGACATTGGCTTCTGCCTGCATGAGGCTCGGTTTATGCGCACCGAAAAGGTACAGGCTTTTATAATGCTTATTCAAAATAGCAAGAATAGAAATTATCGCAGAAAATGGATTGTATCTTACAGGCACATCCTGCTTTAGGAAACGTGCCCCGGAAAGAATTGACTTTGAAATCGGCAGGACAAGGTCTGCATTCTGCAGACAAACCAAATATTCTGTGTTTACACGGGCAAAAAGCAAATCCCATATACTAAGAAAAACAATCTGCTTTGCACCGGGCTTTTCAAGAAGCGACAATACTTCGGCTTCTATTTCTTCCTGATGAATAATATCAACAGGAACATTCAACACGTTTATTCTTTGCACTGCCATAACGCAAACTCCGTCATAATTGATTGAACAGCCGAAACTCCGTAAACAGCCGCAGTCTCTGACCGTAAAACATTCGTAGCAAAATGAAGCGGCTCAAAGCCAAATTCTTTGAGCATTTCAAGCTCGTTCGGGCTTATGCCGCCTTCTGATCCTACAGCTATAACAACAGGCGAAGGATTAGAACTGACAAGCTCATGCAACCCCTTCTTGTGAAGTGGTGCTTCTGTCATAACAAGAAAAGCCGGCTTTTTCCCGGCAACAGACTGGCGCTGCTCAAGGCATTCTTTTAAACTTTCAAGAACTTCTTTAATACCAGCAGGTCCATATAGTCTTGTTCCAACAGGAGAAGCAGACTGTTGACGAGCCTCTTTTATTATTCGGTTCCAACGCTCTATTTTTAAACTGCTATTGTTCTTTGCTTCCACAGCAGAACGGTCACTGGCAACCAGAAAAATCTTTTCTACACCGATTTCGGTGCACTGCCTTACAATGTCATCAAGCTTTGAAGCCTTCGGCATGCACTGCACAAGCCATATTGCCGAGCCATAGCCGGTGCAGGTTCCGTCCGGCAGAATGCAGGCGCTCTCGTTCTGCGAAACAAGAGCCGCGCTCATGCCGCCCTCAATAGTGCTTCCGCTAAAATCAGCCGCAACTTCTGTTTTTTGGGCGTTTTCAGCGGCACGCTGCAAGATTATTTCGCTTTTTGACCGCGAAACAACCACAAGAGTGCATAATCTGCCGGAAGGCAGTCTTCCTTCAAAAGTGCTGCCTTCGCTTAAACGCAGAACCTGTGCCAGATACTTAAAATCTTTGCCCGTTACAGACAATTTCTGCAGCGGAGCTAATTCACTGTTTAGCAGAAATTGCCGCATTAATTTTTCTTTTCAGCTTTCTTTTCTTTTTCAGCTTTTTCTTTAGCTTCCTGCTGCAATTCACTTATTGTCTTTGTCTTTCTAACTAATGAGGGGAAAGACTCTTTTCTAAGTATGTCTATAGCTGCTACAAGCTGAATGTCATAATCCAAATCATAAAGAGGCTGTGTCTTTGTTCTGTAAACCTCATTGCTTATAAGCTTTCTAAGGACGCGCTCTTCAAGATTGTATGTCTTCTTGAGTGTTTTTGCGTAAGAAGCTATGTCAGCCTGTGTCATGTTCGGATGAGCCTCAACATACTTCTTGATTTCATCAGACTGATAAATCTTGAGATAAGTCTTTTCTTCTTCTTCAGACAGCTCAGGGAAAAGCACTTCTCTATCCGGCGGAATACCGACTTTATCGATATTTGAATCGCTCGGAGTATAATAACGTGCTGTAGTAAGCTTAATTCCGTCATTATTCAGATTAAGCGGAATAACCTGCTGAACCGAGCCCTTGCCGTATGTATTCTCGCCGACAAGGTAAGCAAGGTGATCATCTTTCAATGCACCTGACAAAATCTCTGAAGCACTTGCAGAACCTTTGTTGATGAGCACAACAATCGGCATGTTTCTTGGAGCAGTTGTGTTAGCTTTTTTTGCCGTAAACGACATATTTTCAGCCTGAAGTCTGCTCTTTGTTGAAACAATCGTGCCTGAATCGATGAATTTGTCAGCTACCGCAACAACGCTTGTAATAAGCCCTCCCGGATTGTTGCGCAGATCGATAATCAATGATTTATAGCCTGATTTTGCAAAAGAATCCAAAGCTTCCTGAACTCTTTCAGGAGTCTGGGGTGTAAATTCAATTATTCTAAGATAGCCGATGTCGCTGCCTATCATTTCATATTTTACAGTCGGAACTTCAATAATTGCACGGACAAGAGTTGCATCATATTCCATGTTTTTGCCGCGCTTCATATGAACTTTTACAGATTTACCGACTTCGCCGCGCAGACGGGCAAGAACTTCGTCCATCGTTATATCAGCAGTGTTTGTTCCGTCTATAGCAAGAATCAAATCCCCTGCCTGAATTCCGGCTTTCCAGCCCGGCGTATTCTCAATCGGAGAAACAACCTCAACATATGCAGGTTTTTCCGGTGTCGACACAGAAGGCTTTGAAATTGAAAGACCGACACCGCCGAAATTTCCCACAGTCGTATCATTCATGCTGCGCATCTGTGATGAATCAAGATAAACAGTATAAGGATCACCAAGAGCGTCCATTATGCCTTTCATTGCACCTTCATATAAAACCGTCGGATCGACTTCATCAACATAATTCTGTTCAACAAACGTGAATACACTCCGCATCATTTCGGTGTATTGACGTGTTTTCAAAGCTTTTTCTGACTGGGAAAGCTGAGCTTTTGAATTATTTGTCTTAGATTCTTCAGCTTTAGAGGCTTCCTGCTGTGCATTTGCACAAGCACTTGACGAAAGAACTAACAAAAATGCCGCAACAGCAAATAATGCTGAGGCACGAGAACGGTCTGAACGACCGGAAAGTTTTTTTAGAAAATTCATAGTCTTTATTTTACGGCGTCAATAGTTTTTGTCAACTATTTACTGCTGGCTTTTATGATAGACGTGTTCGGAAACATCAGTTTTCCGAACACGAACTTTAGTAAATCGCAATTTTGCAAGGCTTTAGCCTGAAAAATTGTTGACCTGTTCGAAAACTAACCGAGTTTCCGAACAGGTCTGCTTTCATTGCCAAGTTTAAGATTTTTGTATGTAAGAAAAAAAACCGATTTACCTAACGGATAAAATTTTATAATATAAGCAAATTAAATCGTTTAACCGGATTTTGCACAAAGCTGCATTTATTTTCCGGATAAACACAAAACATGAAGCTTTATTCTATAAAAACAATCATAAAGCATAGGAGACTAACAAATGAACACAAAAGGTCTTGAAGCCACAGCACTTTCTGTGCGCAGCCTCTCAATGGACGCAATTCAAAAAGCAAATTCCGGACATCCGGGACTGCCTCTCGGCTGTGCAGAGCTTGCAGCAGTGCTTTACGGCGAAATCATGAAGCATAACCCAAAAAATTCAAAATGGGCTGACCGCGACCGTTTTGTCCTTTCTGCAGGACACGGCTCAATGCTTTTGTACTCTATTCTTCATTTAAGTGGATATAATGTAACACTCGATGACGTAAAAACATTCCGTCAGATTGGTTCTCATTGTGCAGGTCATCCTGAATTCGGAATTACAGACGGTGTAGAAGCTACAGGCGGCCCGCTCGGACAGGGCTTTGCAATGGCTGTTGGTATGGCAATTGCAGAAACAATGCTTGCTGCAAAATTCAACACAAACGACTACAAAGTAGTTGACCACTACACATACACACTTGTTGGTGAAGGCTGTCTTATGGAAGGTGTTTCTTCTGAAGCATCAAGCCTTGCCGGAAAACTGAAGCTTGGAAAGCTCATCGCTTTCTATGACCAGAACAAAATCAGTATTGACGGCTCAACAGACATTGCTTTTGACGAAGACGTTGAAAAACGCTATCAGGCATACGGCTGGCAGGTTCTCAAAGGCTCAATGTACAACATGAAGGACATCGTTTCGCTTGTTGAAAAAGCAAAGAAAGATGACCGCCCTTCACTGATTATTCTTAAATCAACAATCGGACAGGGCGCTCCGACAGTTGCCGGCACAGCAAAAGCACACGGCGCTCCTCTCGGTGCAGAAGGAATTGCAGCAGCAAAAGCAAACCTCGGCATTCCTGCAAACGAAGAATTCTACATTGCAAAAGAAGCAAAAGACTACTTCGCAGAAAAAGCTCCTGTATTTGCAAAAGCAAACGACGACTGGGACAAGCTTTTCGACGCATGGGCAAAGAAATATCCTGAGAAAAAAGCTGAATGGGACGCTTATTTCTCAGACAAGCCGCAGTCAAACGAAGCTCTGCCACAGTATGCTGTAGGTGAAGCACTTGCAACAAGAAACGCATCAGGCGCAGCTCTTAACGTAATGGCTCAGCGTTACAAGAACCTTGTAGGCGGTTCTGCTGACTTGCAGGGACCAAACGTAACAGCCCTTAAAGGCGAAAGCTCTTATTCACCTGAAAACCGCGCAGGACGCTATCTGCATTTCGGTATCCGCGAATTTGCAATGGCAGCTATTTCAAACGGTATTCAGCTCCACGGCGGTTTCCGCACATTCTGTGCAACATTCATGGTTTTCTCTGATTACCTCCGCCCGGCACTCCGCCTTTCTGCATTGATGCAGCAGCCGGTAGTTTTCGTTCTTACACACGATTCAATTTACGTCGGTGAAGACGGACCAACTCACCAGCCGATTGAAACACTTGCAGCATTGAGAGCTATTCCGAATGTAAAAGTTCTTCGTCCTGGTGACGCTGAAGAAACAGCTGTTGCATGGGAAATTGCAATGGAAACAACAAACGCTCCTTCTTGTCTTGCACTTACAAGACAGGGTCTTGCAGTTTACGAAAAAGACGATCCAGACTGGCGCAACACAGCACGCTGCGGTGCTTATATCGTAAAGAAAGGCTCAGACAATCCTGATGTTACAGTTGTTGCATCTGGTTCAGAAGTTAATCTTGCTCTTGCAGCTGCTAAGCTTGTTTCAAACAAGACTGTACGCGTTGTTTCAGTTATTGACCGCGAAGCATTTATCCGCCAGCCAAAAGAGATTCAGGCTGCTATAGTTGCACCAAAATCACGTGTTGTTGCAGCTGAAGCAGGCATTTCTATGGGTTGGGAATATTTCGCAAAACCGGAAGACATTTTTGCAATCAACCGTTTTGGCGAATCAGGCCCTGCAGCAAAAGTTGCAGAACACTTAGGCTTTACAGCTGAAAACCTTGCAAAAATCATTGCAAAATAATTACAGCTTAAGCTGAATAAACAAAAAAGCTCTGAATTCTTCATTCAGAGCTTTTTTTATCTTCAATTAATAAGTTGATAAATGTTTCAAAAGTGCTTTTGGATTTGTCAGGCAGCCTGTTTTCTTTTCTGCCTGTCAACAAAGGCACACAAAACTGCGCTCAAAATGCCGGCTGCCATCATAATCAGGCATAAAATCTGCCCGGTAGACAGATTGAAAAGCGAAACATTGAAATAAATCGGCGCATCCTGCACGGCAGCAATTCTGTAGCCTAAATCGGCATCCGGTTCACGGAAATATTCGATTACAAAGCGGACTGCGCCATAAAGAAAAGTGTAAGCGCAGCCCATAAAGCCGTCAAAAGGCTTTTTCTTTCTTAAAAGCCAGAGTACAGCCCATAAGGCAACGCCCTCGAAAAGCGCTTCGTAAAGCTGGCTTGGATGGCGCGGCAATATTACGGTTGATGCACCGTCAGGCACGGCAAGACCTGTCTTTGCCACAATTGCCTGAACCCAGTCTAAAGACAGCGAATACTTATCCGCATCAGGAAAAACCATGCCCCACGGCACAGCCGTTATTCTTCCGTATAATTCAGCATTGAAGAAGTTGCCGAGCCGCCCGAACGTAAAGCCGAGCGGAATTGATACAGCCATCGTATCGACCCATTTGCCGATTGGCTTTTTCTTCCATGCGCACCAGAAAAGCATACCCAAAAGACCGCCGATAACGCCGCCGTGATAAGACATTCCGGCAAAGCCTGTAAATGTTCCGGATTCGTCGAACGGCCAGAAAATGCGCCACGGCTTGTGCCAGTAATAGCCACTCTTGTCATAGACGAGCGTATAAAAGATGCGCGCGCCCAAAATCAGGCAGAGAATTCCGCAAAAGAAAAAGCTCAAAACGTCGTCTTCGGTGCATTTATATTCAGCGGTATCAAGCGCTCCCTGCTTTACCTGCCGCATGAACACAAAATAAGCTGTACCGAATGCGAAAATGTACATAAGCCCATACCAGCGCAATAAGCCGAGCACAGGAACGCCTGGAAAAATTTCGGGGTGAATCCATGAAGGATAGTTAATGGCAAGCTGCATCATAATTCCTATAATGAAAAACCCTGAGAATGCGCTTTAAGGATTTTATGCTTCAATAAAGCGTTTTCTTTTTTAAGCTGTGTAATCTCATACTGCTGAGCTTTTATAACATCTGCAACATCTTCGATTGTAAGAGTGCCTGTACCGACCAAATCTTCTATATAGGTCATCTTTGCTTCAAAATCCTGGGCTGCATCTTCTTCTGCATTTGAGAAGCTGTCGTTGCTTGCTTCAAGATATTGATCAAAAGACAATGTCTCTGAATTGCGCACCTTGTCTGCAATGCGGTAAATTGCCTGTGCAAGCACTGACTGCGGCTTGTAGACAATAATCGGAAGTCTTGAAGCAAGCGCAATATCCTGCAGAACATCGCGGTAAATAACGCCGAGATGCTCAAGTTCAACTCCAAGGTATTCTTTGCAGGAACGTCTGATTTTCAAAGCTTTTTCTGCATCTTTCGGAGAATCCAGCATATTAAGCACAAGCCGCGGTCTGAACTGCTTCATTCTGCGGCGGAATATTTCAGCATTTTCAGGGTCAACTGCGGCAATTGCATCTATTAATTTTGGAATATACAGTCTCTGCATTGAAGCAGCATCATTCTTCAGTTTTTCAAGATATTCATATGCCTTTGAATTTCTTTTAAATGAATTGTACATAAGTCTGAAAACTGCGTTCTTCAAGAAAAGATAGCCGTCAAGAATTGCCGTTACAGTCGGCGCTGTAACAAGAATTCCCTGCGGTGAAAGCAGAAAGAAATCAAGAATGCTTAAATGTGTGCCGGCTCCAAGGTCTATTAAAAGAAAATCGCAGTTTGAAGCCTGAAGCTTTTTAATAAGCATATTTTTCTGCGCAGCTTTTATAGAAGACATTCCCGGAATTTCTGAATCACCGGGAATGAACATTAAATTTGCGTAATCTGTAGGTACAATTATCTCTTCAAATTCAGAATTGCCTGTTAAAAAAGTACCAAGTCCTGCCTTCGGCGACTGGTTGCCGAGAACAAGATGAAGGTTTGAAGCTCCAAGATCAAGGTCAACTAAAACGACGCGCTTTCCAGACTGAGCCAAAGCAATGGCAAGATTTGCCGATACAAGACTTTTACCAACGCCGCCTTTTCCACTTGCTATAGGTATGATTTGCATAAATTCACATCCACTCTAATTTTGGTTAAAACAACCAAGTGTATAAAATACCAAACGAATAAATCACCGATTTTATCGGCAAAAAAACATGTGACTTTTAGAAATTGAATAAAAAACAGCTGCCTGAACGCAAAATAATGCGAAAAGCAGCCATTCTTTTTATTATTAACTATAGATGAAATTATCCAATAATCAGTTTTTTTCAGCAGGCATCGCCTGTTTTATTGCATCAAGCAAAGCCTCTTCTGTCGGCTTTTGCTCCAAAAGATGACGGAATTCAGGCTTCTGAAACAAAAACGCAAGCTGAGACAAAATCTTAAGATGAGTTTTTGTATTGCTTGTTAAAAGAA